>NZ_JBAKAZ010000024.1:0-47285 GCF_038155185.1 Psychromonas aquatilis | reverse complement strand
CATATCATCTCCTTTGAATATGAACATTAGATCACATCTTTAACGGAATTGGTATAACTATAAATAGATGGGAATGCAGAACGCTTTACAATACTTGCGCACTCTTTACAGCTAGGAAGGCTAAGTGGTTGATGACTTAGAATATTAATTTCATAATCATAACGAGGAAACTTGATTTTTTTGTCACTAGGTTCTCCGCAAAACCAGCAGGTATTACGAAAATTGAAGGGAATTTCGATAGCAGAGAAAGTGGCCATATTTATCGCTTATAAAAAGTGATAAGGATAGGCGCTACACTTTGATTAATCAATATCCAATTGTTATTAATAAATACAAAGCCGCTAAAATAGGAAAGGGCAGCCTAAGCTGCCCTAATATAGTCACACTATCAAATCCATGACAGAAGTTGCTCCATGCAAAACATCCTTTTGACCATTGCTAAACTAAGCATCCACTTCCCAAATCCATTGAGCGTCATCCTTGTTTATATCCTTATCCGATAAACATCCGGTTTATCTATCCAGCTTCCTACTGGCTTCTTCCTTGATACATCCGTATTTAATAAACATCCTGTTTATTAACAGCTCCCACTCCATGGAAGGTGTCCCTATTACTTCCTGTAATATATTCCTGATTGTCCTTAATGATAAACATCCTGTTTATCTCACTTTGATCCTTCAAAGTATCCTTTTATCATCCTGATAAGATAAATAATCCTTATTTACCTTGTAACAACTTCCTGTTGTTTTCCTTACTTTCCGTGAGATTAACTTCCTGTTAATCCTCTACGTCCTTGTTGTGGGATACATATTACGTTCAAACTCACTAATTGGATTACTCAATTAATCAATAAGCCATAGACTATCAAAATAGAAAAACAAGGATCTACTTACTTAACAATAACTTACAAAAAATAAAAAGATTAAATATATCTTAAAGTACTGATTTAAAGTAAGGATCGAGCACGCAAGCTATAGTCAATGTCTCACACACTAAACACAAGTAGATATTAAATGAGCTTAATGCAATATAAAAAGGCAAGAAAATAGACATAAAAAGTCAATGGAGAGCCTATTTTTAATCTCATTCGCTACGCTTGGTAATTGTTCAAAAGTTAATTTAACAGGAGATTAATATCGATTTAACATGCCGCTATTAATATTTGCTCATTTAGTTAGCAAAATTTTCATAAAATCATCATAAAGGCATAGTAATTGAGCTACTTTGCCTTTATATTCATGCTTTATTTTTACCATGGGTTATTATTATGTCCGTTTACTCTACTTTTTGCTTTCTCGCTGCGGCAGCAATGCTCATTACCTTCCTTAATAGTAAGTTAGGTAAATGGCAGAATACTATTGCTATAACAGCTGGCTCTTTGTTGTTATCGTTGATAATTCTAATCGCAGGTAAAAATGGTTTTACCCAATTAAGGGAAGTCGCAGTTAGTCAATTAACTGAAATAGACTTTGAACACTTCCTATTGAATGGCCTCTTAGGTTTTCTTTTATTTGCCGGGGGATTAGGCATAAAATTAGAAAGTCTTAAAGATCAAAAATGGGAAATAACAGTACTCGCTTTAGGCTCCACGCTGTTTTCAACCTTCTTTGTGGGATATGTTTTGTATTTCACTTTTCAGCTTATCGGTATTCCGCTTGATCTTGTCTACTGTTTACTGTTTGGCTCATTAATATCGCCAACGGATCCAATCGCTGTATTGGCCATTGTAAAGAAGCTAGATGCTCCAAAACGAATTTCAACACAAATTGAAGGTGAGTCATTATTCAATGATGGCTTTGGTCTTGTAATCTTTGTTACCTTATTCAACATCGCCTTCTCTGGTGAGCCTGCAACTATTACTAATGTATCATTATTATTTTTACATGAGGCAATAGGCGGTATCGTTTATGGCTTTGCATTAGGTCTTCTATTCCATTACTTAATTAGTGCAACCAACGACCATGCAATGGAACTATTATTAACCATTGGCGTGCCAACTGCAGGTTATGTATTTGGACAAATGATCGGTGTATCGGCACCTCTAGCAATGGTTGTTGCAGGTATAATGATTGGTAACTGGACAAGAAAAACTGGATTTTCAAAAGAAAGTAAAGCGCAGCTAGATCACTTTTGGGAATTAGTAGATGAATTTTTAAATGGTGTGTTATTTCTATTGATAGGTATCAGCATGCTTCAATTCAACTTCTACAAAGAAGATTGGATTATCATGTTAATCGCTATCCCATTGGTATTACTAGCACGTTACTTAAGTGTTCGATTAGCCTATGTTGGCTTTAACCGCTACCGTGTATACAACCCTTACTCTGTGCGTATTCTTACATGGGGTGGTTTACGTGGCGGCCTTGCACTAGCGATGGCAATGGCTGTTCCAGCAGGAATATGGGTACTACCGACTAAGAATATTGATGTAAGAGAAATTATGCTGGTGATGACTTACAGTGTGGTTTTATTTTCAATACTAGTACAAGGTTCTAGTATTGTCCCATTAATTAATAAAGCAAAAGAATGGCAAAATAATAGATAATAAAGTAACACTATCCAATATACTTACTGGCTTTAGCAGACAGCAAGCCAGTAAGTATAACCAGCCCCACCACTCTGCTCATCTAAACCAATAATCCATATGAATAAACTACAGCTGCATCAACAACTGATGACACACTTACAAAAACGCCTTAACGATGCTCAAAAGGCAGCCCAAAGAGCTCATGAAACAGCAACAAATGAAGAAAATATAGCTGAAAATAAATACGATACTTTAGCACTAGAAGCCGCTTACTTAGCACAAGGCCAATCAGAACGAGTATTACAATGCCAAGCCAATATTGATCTCTGCATTAACTTACCAATAAATCCAACAAACACGGTAGAGATAGGTGCTCTAGTTGTACTCATTGATAATCATAACCAGCCTAAATATTTATTAATGTGTAATGTAGCAGGCGGCACCAAATTACAATGGGAGCAACATACAGTACTTGTTGTTACTCCTCAGTCTCCTATTGGCTCAGCACTATTAGGCCAACAAGTAGATGACTCCATCAGTATCAACGTACACAATCGAACTAAAGAATATGACATATTGCAAATTCTTTAGTTTGACAGATCGCAATAATGATAAATTCGATTACAACTCAGCGGCAAGCTCAAGTAACACTTGTTTGTAAGCTTCTACAGGTTGTGCACCAGACAACGCACTTTGACGGTTAAATACGACTGTTGGTACTGCAGATATACCTAAACCTTGCCAGTAACCTTCATGATCAATCACTTTTTGACGGTATTCAGGCATTGCTAAACGTGCTTTTGCTTGTTGGCTATTTAAACCAAGCTCCTCAACTTCATTAAGTAATGTTTGCTGATTAGATACATCTTTCTGGTCGGTAAAGGCTGCTTTAAATAAAGCGAGTTTTAATGCCGTTTGCTGACCTTGCTCATAAGCATATTCCAGTAAAATATGCGCATCACGTGTATTGACCATTCTCATCTTATCAAAATAATTAAAGGTAAAACCTACCTCAGCACCACGCTCAGTAATATTCAGGCGTGCTTGCTCGCTTTCTTCTAATGAGGAACCGTATTTTTGAGCAACGTGTTCACGTAAATCTTGCCCTTCTGGAGGCATATTTGGATTTAACTCAAAAGGCTGCCATTGCAAATTAATTTTATCTTCCATGCCTAACTCATCAATTGCCTTTTGTAAGTTCTTATAACCAACAACGCACCATGGACAAACTACATCAGAAACAATGTCTAATTGAATTTTTTTACTCATATTTACCTCTATTTTACGTATTCGCTCGTGCGAAAAAGGCGATACTAGCTCCCTATTTGCACCGCGACTAAGGCTAATATAACTAGATATGAACACTCGTTCAAGCTACAATTGAACAATTATTCACTGACAGTGGAAAGATCATGGCTAAAACAGATAAAAAAAAACGTGCTGATATTGTTGCAAAAGCAACTGACCTTTATTGGGAAAAAGGCTTTCACGGTACTTCAATGCGTAACCTACAAGAAGTAATCGATATACGCCCTGGTAGTATATATGCGGCTTTCGGTAGTAAAGAAGGTTTATTCAAAGAAGCATTACAGCATTATGCACAACAAGGTTTACAGCATTTATCTGCTTTAAAAGAAAATTCAGACTCACCACTTGCAGCGTTAAAACAGTTTGTAAAATCAGCAGTCATTGATAGCCAAATGCAAGCCCCTAGTGGCATGTGTATGCTGGCTAAAACCATATCTGAACTAACAGAAGATAATGCCGACTTATTATCTGAAGCTAAACGTTTATTAACTATAATAGAAGATAGTTTTGCCTCTACCTTATTAGAAGCACAACAAATGAATGAAATTCCAAGCCACAAGGATTGCCAACAATTAGCGCGTAACCTACAAGTTCAAATAATGGGATTACGTACCTACTCGAGAGTGAACTACCAACCTGAGATCATTGCCAATATGATTGATGCTACTTTTTTGGCTTTGCAACAAAACACGTAGTAAATAACTCAATTCTGATTTGTTCAAAAGCAATAGTCTGCGACAACTAACTAAGCCGATATTAATAACATAGTCCTATATTACACCTCACTATATGTATGATGAATATAAGAAATTATTGACACTTCTATTTATAGATAATCCTGTCAATCTTATACCCCATATTAACTACACCACTTGATAGCAATAAATTGATCTAGGCCTCATTAATACTGATGCTTTATTACAAATATTTGATCCAACTATAACATTTGATTTTTGAGGTGTGATCTATCATACACATCTTATAAAGCTGCCTTTTTTTCGCTACTTAACGACTTATTATGTGTGACAATAATACATTAAAGGGATCGATGAAAATGAAAAAAACACTTGTTGTTGCAGGCTCAATCTTACTAACTCTTCCTACTATTGCATTTGCAGATATAGCTGGTAACGGGGTTTCATACCCAGTACCTGCTGATAAATTCGATATGACTAACTGGAAGATTACAATTCCTGCAGATATTAACCAAGACGGTAAGGTAGATGAGATCGAAGGCGTAGCAATGATGAGTTACTCTCACGAAGATTTCTTCTTCTTAGATAAAGACGGTAACCTTGTTTTTGAAGTACAAAACAAAGCTGTTACGACTAAAAACTCTAAGAATGCCCGTTCTGAACTTCGCCAAATGCCACGTGGTGCAATGTTTGATATTGACACAGGCGCACCTTTAAATAACTTTGCACTGGCAAGCAACCCAAATTCAGCTGATTACAGTAAAGTGGGTGGTACGTTAGAAGCGACATTAAAAGTAAACCATATTTCTGAACATGCTAAATACCCTGAACGTCCTGCAGCACACTCTGTGGTAGTTGGACAAATCCATGCTAAGAAATACGATGATCAAATAAAAGCTAAAACAGGCTTTGGTCATGGTAATGAACCTTTGAAAATATTCTTCAAGAAATTCCCTGGCCATGAATATGGTTCAGTCTTCTGGAACTATGAACGTAACTTACCGAAAGCAGATCCAAACCGTCAAGATATTGCATACCCAGTATGGGGCAACACTTGGGAAAACCAATCAGAGCCTGGTGAAGCTGGTATTAAATTAGGGGAAGAGTTCAGCTACGTTGTTGATGTAGAAGGTAATATTATGCATCTAACCTTCACAACAGAGCGCCACAAAGAAGTAACATACAATATTGACCTAAGCAAAGGTATTGATGATAAAGATTCGGCAGCTGGCTACGCAAATGATGCGTTCTACTTTAAAGCAGGTGCGTACGGTCAATGTAGTGTAAATGATACACACCCAGTTTGGGGCCCAGGTTGTGCTGGTACAGGCGACTTTAAAACAGATAAAGAAAATGGAGATTACAACAGCGTTACTTTCTCTGCACTTAAATTAAACGGTAAATAAACACTAAATATCGTATTATTTAACTGATATAAGCCACTTTTAAAAGTGGCTTTTTTATACTGATCAGAAAGTATATTGAGATATAAAACTGCACCAATACAGCGTTATTTTTACCTACTCTCTATCATAATTACTGCCATCAAAAACAACAATACCGAGAAAGGACTTTGCATTTTTTAGAATCCAATAAGCCACCTCTTATTTAAAAAGATGACTGACAAAGCTTGTGTTATTTCTCCGTATCATTCGCTGTTTGAGTCTGCACAGCATCTAAAAGCTGCTCTTCCCAAGTGTTTTCTTCAGGTTTATCTTCAATGGATGTATTCAACTCATCAGAGTCCACTGAGTTTGACTCTTGTAATAATTCAACCATATCAGATGCAACTTCAGGTACCGAGTCGATGAAAGTACTCGCAACATCAACGGCGTATTCTGGAACCGTTTCAACAACTTGTGATAAGTAATCATTAACAGCATTTTCAATATGTTCAGATGATTTTTCTTGCCCTGGTTGCTGTTCATTTTCATTCTCTATTAAGTTCGCAACATAAGCTTCAGCAACGGCATTTGATGATTCTGGTAAGGCACCAGATACTGTTAATGCTAGTTCAGCTGAATGCTCTGGAGAAACATCACTTAGGCGGTTATATAATTCTGCAGCGGTTTCTTCAGATGCTGCAGCACTTCTATCAACAGGACGCATCTCATCCAATGAATCAGAAAACTCTGTCATGTACTGCTCAGTCATTTTCAACAGTTCCTCAGGATTTTCATCTGTCATATTACCTGCTGCAAACTCCATCACACTAATACCATTATCAGGCATTGCATTTGCTATCGATACAATAATATTGGTCAATTGCTCAGGATGATCCGTTGTTATCCAATCAACTAGCTCTTCAGCTTGTTCCGGGGATGCTGCAGTCAACGCTTCTGCAATATGAACCGCCATTTCAGGGGCCGCAGTGGTAATAGCGGAATACAGTTTACCTATATTGATTTCATCAATAGTACTTAAGGCGGCAGCTAAGTATGACGCATTTTCAGGATCTTTTAATGCCATGGCTTTGGCCATATTAACCGCAATCGCTGGGTTTTTAGTTGCAAGGCTAACTGCAACATCAACTTCAGCGCTATGCTTAAAGATTGGCTCGACATAATCTGTTCGAGGATCCAGCTCAGAAACGGCACTAGAAGGCGTATGCATAACAAAGTGATCTTGCTCTTCCAATGGCAGTGCCGCACGTTGTTTCATACGTAAAAGAATGAAAGCCAGTAGTGTTACCGCAGCAATAATAATGAATGAGAAAAGTGCATCATTACCAAACCACTTCATCGCCTTTGATGCTAAGAATGGACCTGAAATACTGCCCAATGCATAAATAAATAATAAAGAAGCCATCGCCGCTAAAATTTGTTCTTTTACCACTTTATCGAACGTTTCTGACATACTCATTGGATATAAACAGGCTGTCACCCCGGTCATAACGGCAATGGCCAATAAGCTGAGATAGAACCAATCAAATGACATGAAAAGTGGCGCACAGATCGCAGCGCCAATTATTGAGAGTACCATACCAAGCATAATCTTACGGCGGTCAAAGCTATCGGATAAATAAGCAATCGGAAATTGAAACAGAATTGCACCGACAATCGCAGCCCCCATAAAGATAGAAAGGTTGATATCTTTAATGCCATTATCATTGGCTACAATCGGTAACATATTTAATAAAGAAGAATAAAGAAGACCACAATAAAAACAACTTACTACACCTAATGGTGATAATTTAACAATCGTCATCAATGACATTGATTCACTATCTTCAATCACCGGACCTTTTTGTTTACTGATTACAATAGGCGTGATCGCAAGACTGAATAATATGCCAGAAATAACAAAGAGAATCATGGTATCAATCGGGGCAACGTTCAGTAAAAACTGTCCGATAAACTGCGCACTCATGATCACCATTTGGTTTATAGAAAGAATTCTACCTCGATTTTTCTCCGTAGCACTGAAGCTTAGCCAGCTATCTAACGTTGCATTAGTACAAGCCATACAAAAGCCAGTTAAAATACGCATCACAGCTAATACATAAGGGTCTGGAAAAAGGCCTGACACTAAGATGGCAACAGAAGTTAAACTACCACACATAGCAAATATTCTAACGTGCCCCACTCTTTGCAATAATTTACGACTGTAATAAGAGCCAAACAAAAAGCCAACGGACAACATAGCTAACACCAGACCAATATTATCAATACTAATGCTGTCATTTTGCATTCGAACAGGTAATAGAATGTTGCTTAAACCATAACCTGTCATTAATAAAAAACAGCTCATCAGTAGCAGAAAAAAGGGTTTTATCGTTGTAATCACAAACTGACTCACTATATTTTAAGGAATGTAGCCCCTTAAAAGTTACGCTGAACTTTTAAGGAAAAAGGAGCATATCATTAGATATCAGCCCAATATAAAGGAAAAATAAACAACAAAAAACCCCCAACAATTTTTCTCAGCTATTTATAGGAATATTTTAAATTAGATTACTTTTAAAAGGCCCTTTTCATCCATTAAAAACTGGTTTTGTAATATTTATTGACTCGTAATAAATCACACTTTAAGGACAAAACAGTAACCGGTTACATTGGATATGCTTATACTGTATTATCACCTTAAAATGTATAAGGTGATTGATTTTATTGTTTAAATAGGAAAGTTAATGAGCACAATTCTTGATGTCTGTAAATTAGCTGGCGTTTCTAAAGCAACTGTATCTCGTGTGATTAATGGTACAGGCCAAGTAAAAGAATCAACACGTGACAATGTTTTTTCGGCAATGAAAGAGTTAGGTTATAGACCCAACCGTTTAGCACAAGCTTTAGCGACTAATAAAACACATACCGTCGGGCTAGTTGTCTCTGACTTTGATGGGATCCACTTTGGTTTATTATTAAAACAAGCTGCCGCTAGCGCTGAACTTGCTAATAAACAACTGATCGTCACAGACGGCCATAATGATCCAGCTTATGAATATGAAGTCATATTGCAGTTAGAAGCACAATGCGATGCTATCGTCCTTTACAGTCGTACCCTTACTGATGACCATATTCAGCTTTTACATAAACAGCTTACTATTCCAATTGTCGTTATTAATCGAGACCTGCCTGAACAGCTATTTCATTCTGTTTCTTTTCAACAAGAAAATGCAGTGACCTTAATGATGAATCACTTATTAACAAATGGCCATAAAGACATTGCCTGTATCACTGGGCACATGAATAACCCAACAGGTATTGCACGATTAAATGGCTACAAAAATGCATTAAAGTCGGCATCGATTCCTTTCCAAAAAAGTTTACTTAAAAATGGGCATTACGATATGAAAAGTGGTTATCAAGCCTGCCAATCGTTGCTCAAAGAAAAAAGTAACTTTACCGCAATTATTGCTTTTAATGACTGTATGGCGTTAGGTGCATTAAGGGCTTTAACAGAGGCAGGCATTAACGTACCGGAACAAGTCTCGATTATTGGTATAGATGACGATCCTGTCTCAGAGTTTTTCACACCACGATTAACCACTGTTAAATTGCCTATTGTAGAGATGACTAAACAAGCGGTAGAACTTGCAATTACTTTATGCGATGAAAGCAAACCAACACACTCATATCAGTATCAAGGAGAATTGATACAACGCGAATCGGTCATGCCAGTTAAGCTAAAAGCTTAAGATTGATAAAAGGAAGTAATCATTACAATTACTTCCTCTTATCGCTTAGTAAGTGATTACTTACCGCTAGAGTGCTTCTCCTCGAGTTGCAATAACATCTTTATACCAATAGAAAGAAGCTTTTTTCTCTCTTTTTAAGTTATTCTTATGGTCGACGTAAATAAAACCATACTGTTTTTTATAGCCATTTAACCAACTCAGTAAATCAATAGCCGACCAAGCATAATAACCTTTAATATGCGCACCACGGCGTATAGCTTCTTTTACTGCACTTAAATGTTCTTCAATATAATCAATACGTGGCGTATCACAAACCTCCCCGTCAATAATCGGGTCTTCATCGCCTAAACCATTTTCAGTAATATAAAGCTTCACTTGGCCATAATTATTTTTCAGCATATCTAAGCCATCAATGAACCCTTGAGAAGAGATTTCCCAATCCCACTTGGTGTACTTTTTATCTACCATTTTAACGGTACGATAAACACCATCATAACTAGGATTTCCTGGCGATCCTGTGGAGTTCTCACGTGTAATAACATGATCTTTAACTTCACCGTGGATCTTTTCAATGCGCATTGGTTGATAATAATTCAACCCCATAAAGTCATTCAGGGGAGCCGCTTCTTTAATGATCGCTAACTCTGCTTCACTCCAATCCGGTAAATTACCTTCAGCTGTTAATTGTTTAACAACATATTCAGGGTAGTGTCCTAATAAAATAGGGTCATAAAACCAGTTCAAATTAAACTGATTTGCATGCTCAGCCGCAAATAAGTTTTCTTCAGAGTCATCAACACTAAAAGCAGGGCTGAATACATGACTTAACCCAATCTCTCCAAACTGATTTAACTTTTTATATTCAATCACAGTCTTTGCATGCGTATAAAAAACATTATGTATTGCTTGAAAGTATTTCTTAGGATCGTTTTGAATACCCGGTGGATGTGCTCCTGCTAAGTAACCTAAATTACAAAATACAAAGGTTTCATTAAATGTAATAAAGTTTTTAACGCGATCGCCAAACTCCTCAAAACAGCGTTTTGCAAAGATTAAATAAGCATCACCTGTTTCTTTATTTAACCATGCTCCTTTTTTTTCTAAGGGCAAAGGTAAATCCCAGTGATAAAGGGTTACAAAAGGTACAATGCCATACTTCAAGCATTCATCAATAATATTGTTATAAAAATCAATACCTTTCTGATTTACTTCCCCTGTCCCTGTTGGGAAAATACGCGCCCACGAAATAGAAAAACGGTAAGACTCTAGGCCCATCTCAGCCATTAATGCAATATCTTCTTGATAACGGTTATAATGATCCACCGCAACATCACCATTAGTACCTTCGAAGGTTTTTCCTGGTATTTTAGTAAATTCATCCCAGTTAGTTGGCCCTTTACCGTCTTGATCCCAAGCACCTTCTATTTGATAAGAAGCAGTGGCGGCACCGAATAAAAAATCATGAGCAAATTTCATGTTGAATTCCTATTTAATTATAATTTTGTAATAAATGTAGGCTCTTATTCAATTTAACTGAGCCTACCTTTTTATAAACTGTTATTCGCAATTAGCGTTTGATACCAATAGAAGCTTTTTTTCTTAGAGCGCTTCAGGGATTTAAGGTCGAACTCATCACGATCTACGTGAATAAACCCATAACGTTTTGAACACCCTTGATGAGTACTAATTAAATCAATCGCAGACCAAGGGCTATAACCAAATACCTCGACACCATCGGTGATTGCTAATTGCACTTGCTCGATATGTTGTTTTAAATATTCAATTCGATAATCGTCATTGATATCACCGTTTTCGTCGACTTTGTCGAAGGCACCTAAACCATTTTCAGTAATAATTAGCGGCAAACCATAACGTTCATAGATATCACGCATGGTGGTACGAAAACCAACGGGGTCAATTTCCCATCCAAATTCATTTTTCAATAAATTCTCATTTTCCACGCCTTTATAAGCACCGACTTCACCAATAGTGATTTGTTGATCGCCAGTCGAATTCACATCACTTGCATCACCAGAGCTTTCTCCCACTGTTTGTGAGTTGTAATAGTTAAATGCAATAAAATCAGGTTTTGCAGAGGACAGTATTTGCATATCATCTGCACCTATTGTCGGTGTAGCGTGTCGTTCTTCGAGAAAACGCCAAGCTGTCGCGTTATAATGCCCATGGACAGCCATATCAAGATACAACCAGTTACGAATAGCGGAAAATGTATTAGCAGCTAAGACATCTTCTGGTTTGCATGAAGCAGGATAAATAGCAGAGATATTAGGAGCAGGGCCAATCTTTGCTGAAGGCAATAACTGATGGCAAAGCGACATCGCTTTAGCTTGTGCTAGCATCATATGATGATTTTGCTGATACAAGTCTTTCATTGGATTATCTGCATCCACATGCTTAGTCCCCAAAGCATCACCATGCAGAATCATCATGTTTTGTTCATTGATGGTTAACCAATACTTAACGCGATCGCCAAAAGCTTCAAACAAGGTCTTACTATAAAGTGCAAAGGCTTCTACCGTTTGTCTATTTGACCAACCACCCTTTTCCTGCAATGCGTAAGGCAAATCAAAATGGTACATAGTCGCTATTGGCTCTATCCCATTAGCAATTAACTCATCAATTAAATTATTGTAGAACTCAATCCCTTTCTGATTGATTTGATCTTCACCCGTTGGAAAAATTCTCGTCCAAGCAATAGAAAAGCGGTAAGCTTTTAAACCTAACTCTGCAAATAAAGCGATATCTTCTTTATAACGGTGGTAATGATCACTTGCGACTTTAAAATCAGTTGTTCCTTCAACCACGTTCCCCATATCAATGACAGAAGGACCTTTTCCATCTTCATTCCATGCCCCTTCAACTTGATATGCAGAGGTAGATCCTCCCCAAAGGAAATCACTTGGGAAGCTTTTAAGCTGTGGCATATAAACTCCTAATACTTTTTATTTATTAAAATCAATTCACTCACTATTAAATGAAAAGGTAGCTAACAATGATGCTATTAATCACTATTTCATTTTTCGGTGAATATCGATTAACTCTTCAATCAATTCCCGCGCTAACATCGCCGTCATAATATGATCTTGGGCATGTACCATTATCAGATTGACCGGTACTTTTCCTTCGCCTTCATCCATCCCAATTAATTCAGTTTGTACTTTATGAGCACGCTTAGCAGCTTCTGTTGACTCTGCTAACAAGCTATCGACCTCGTCCCACTGCCCTTTTTTAGCAGAGGTTAAGGCTTGCATTGCTAAGCTTTTCGATTCCCCAGCATTGATGATTAGTTCCATCACCGTCATCTCTAGATCCATGATATAACTCCGCTCTCTTGTGCAGGGCTATGATCAATAGCCCTGATATTTCAAAGTGTTTTTGTTGGTTAATATAAGTTTATGTAGACTGCAATTATTCAGCCGTTGTATTTTCAGCAACTTCTTCTGACACTAATTGCTTCTCATAAATTTTGAAGAATGGGTAATAAAGCACCATATTGATAGCAATTAGAACAAACACTAAAATTGCATTATTGATTTGCCAACCGGCTCCCCATGCTGCCCCGATCGGTGCAGGAGCTGTCCATGGCACTAATGAAATGGTTTTACCGACAATATTCCAACTTGACGCGTAATAAGCAATCACCGCATTTACCATAGGCACAAAAACAAATGGGATGAACATAATCGGGTTCATAACAAAAGGTGTACCGAAAATAACCGGTTCATTGATATTGAACATTGATGGAACCAAACTCATTTTACCAATGGCTTTAAGGTGAGCTGAACGGCTTTTAAGGTAAAGCAAAACCAAACCAAACGTTGCACCAGAACCACCAATAATAATAAAGAAAGACCAGAATGATTCGATAAAGATATGTGGCAACTCAAGACCTGCAGCTAACGCTTCTTGATTTACCCCTAAGTTAGAGAGGTAGAAAGGCGCCATAATACCGCCCACTATTGCCGCACCATGAATACCAGCAAACCAAAGTACATGAGTAATTAAAACCGCTAACAAAATCGCAGGCAATGTATCAGAAGCAGAAATAAGTGGCTGGAATGCCGCCATAATTGCGCCAGGAATAATCATATTAAACTCGTTTTGTACCAATAAGTTTAATGGGTAGATAGTCAAAATAATAATTAGTGCAGGAATGAGTAAATTAAATGATTCACGAATTTTATCGGGTACCTGCTCTGGCATTTTAAAACCAATATTCTTACGATTCAGGAAGTAAACTAATTCAGTAACCGCAATAGAAATAATAATTGCAGTAAAAATACCTGTTCCACCTAAGAATGCAGCAGATAATTTTCCGTCTTCCATTGGTGCAGAGATTAACAAGAAGGTCATTAAAGATAGCATCGCGACAGATAAACCATCTAATTTGTAATGCTTCGCTAGATTATAAGCGATACAGGTACAAATATAACAAGACATGATCCCCATCGACATATTAAAAGGCGTCATGATTTCGCCAAAATATTGTTTAGATAATCCCAACCACCATTGGCCAAAACCAAATGTTGTTTCTGGTGAAAATGGAGGAAATGCAAACACGAGTAGAAATGACCCTACAATCATGAATGGCATCGCGCCAATAAACCCATCACGAATAGCACAAATATGCCTTTGTGATGCAACCTTCCCAGCGATAGGGGTAAGCGTACTCTCTAAAAACTCAAAAAACTTGTTAAACATCTGACACCTCTCTCTAGTTGATCATTGCAAGAGCGTCAGTCAATATTTTTTCGCCCTTCATCATGCCATAGTCCATTTGGTTGATAACTGCGATAGGTTTATCACCAACACGTGACTTAAAATCTTCTAGTTTATATTTAATTTGAGGGCCTAATAAAAAGCAGTCATAGGCAGCAACATTTGAATCAAACTCTTCTGAACCAACAGCATTAATTTCAACGTCAATATTCTTGCTTTCAGCAGCAGCACGCATTTTTTTAACCACCATGCTAGTTGACATACCAGCAGAACAACAAAGTAGAATCTTAGTCATAATATTTCCCTTTTTTATTTCGATGTTAAATTAAAAAATCATCTGATTTCGCTTTCGTATTTTAATGTAACTCGTTTATGTAACCGGTTACAGAAAGCGGTTACATATTTGTGATAAAGTTCTTTTTCTTGGGAAGAATTAAGGTTTTTTTATTAAAATTTAAATTTTTAGTAGATTGATCACAGATCCAAAGCAGTATTATGTGTCTAGCCTAAAAAATAATACTGTTAATAGGATTTGGATAATGATCCAGCAATAGGTTCTTGAGGAAGTACAAAATCAACTTAAACAACTGTTTTTAAAGTTAATTTTTGATTATTAGTGATATAAGGGGCTAGCTGTTAATAATATGATCGTTAACGATTGATTCGTTATAGATCTGAATAAAGATTCGGAGAGTAAGATCTTCTTACTCTCCGGGTCATCTTATTGTAGTTTACCAACTTTAGTTAATCTGTATTGTTGTAAGCGGCTTGTCGGTTTATCGGGAATAGTCATTTCAATGACTTTTTCTTCTAAAGCAGGTTTTAGATAACGCTGAGTAAAAGATTTTTTATCTTTAAGTTTTAAAAGCTGTTGTAAGGTTTCACGCTTAAAGGTCTCAATGCCCTTCTCTTCGGTTGCAACTTGAATGGCCTGAATTAACGTCTTTATTTGGGGTGTTACCTCAGGTGTGATCACAACATCAAGATCAGTATATTCTGTTAAGGAGCCTAATAACTCATTAATAAGTGATAACATAAACTCGATAAAAGGAGCGCTATCTGAATGTTTTTTACTAACTGTAATCGCTCTTTTATATTGCTTAATTTGCTTAGCAATAACGCTTTCAATTGGTAAATAACTAAATAGATCATGTTGTTGCTTTAATATTAGCGTTTGCCATAAAAAAGCTAATGTCTCATTTCTTTCATTGAAAGGGTAAATAAATTCAATTTCATAATGTAATACACAACTCTTAATTAAAGGGTGTGCGTCACTTTCCTTAAGCCAAATAAATAAGTCTTTCATCAAGGTAGGGATCGTATTAGCAGGAGGAGCTTGATGAATGGTTTTATTATTTTTAATAATACCAACACCACCTTTTCGATATTCTCCACCTTCTGTATCTAAATCCACCATCAAACTTTTATGGGTCGCTAATAACGAACTTAAACTACCAAGCTGCAAATCATCTAATTGCTGATAAACAGATAGTAAACGCTTTGCTTCCTGGACCAATGCTTTAGGTGCTTTTACACGCTTTCCTTCTGCTATTGTTAGTAGCTGAGCTTCAGTTAATACCTTCCCATCTATTACCAATAAACCTTGCACACTACGGGCATGGTTAATCGAACGTAACAATGCCTGATTATCATTAGGCGTAATCGACAATGCACCGAGTTGCTCGCTAATGGAAGCGACCAAAGTAGCAATAGGATCAGTTAAACTAAATGTTGGAATATATCTCATAAATTATATCGCTTTATCGTTGTAAAGAATGAAGTTATAAGCACCATTTCTATGACAGGTTTGTGATTAATTTAATCACAGGAAAATGGTTTATTTTAATGCAAAAGATGATTAATAAGCCCGGTTTTGAGCTAGATTCAACTACTTTAGTAATTAAAGAATATGTCCACCAACGCTAAATAATAAATTTATGTAATACACTCACCCTCTTAAGGCTAATGCAAAATAGTTCATTAATAGTCAGACACAAATAATAAAAAAACTTAAGCTAAATGGTATAAATCACATGATAACTTGATGTTTTTAAATTCAATTTTTCGTCATGTAAATAGATATTGAGGTTATATAATAATATAAAAGTAGTTTACTATTTAGACAGGGAACATGCTAGTAATATCAAAGCTTAATCAATATTGCTTAAATATATGGACATTGAAATATAGCTCACCTAAGTAGTAAAAGTGATTAACAATATGTAAGTACTTACTTACATATTGTTAAAAAGAAACTAGGTTATCGCTACTTACATTAATATGGGCGACTAAGTAAGACTTAACGATTAGGTTTTGATTGTTTTTTTTCTGACTGTTTTAAATAATCATAAATAGCCACTTGCGAACGTATTTTTCGTCGATTACCTCGAGCAACATATTGATTAGTCATCCCCTGATCTATTTGACGCGCTTTGACAGTATCTTTGAATTGAATATCAAAAATATCGATTATTTTTTTCTTAAGAGTTGCATCAAAAATAGGTGTCGCAACTTCGATACGACTTTCAATATTGCGCGTCATTAGATCTGCTGAAGAAATATAAAGACGTTGATCCCCGTTATTATGGAACATAAATACACGAGGGTGCTCTAGGAAGCGATCAATAATACTAATAACAGAAATGTTTTCACTGACCCCTTTAACACCCGGCACAAGAGAGCACATTCCTCGAATTATTGCCCTTATCTTTACACCTGCATTACTTGCTTTATACAAACGATCAATGATTCCCTTATCTACTAAATTATTAACCTTAATAGTAATCTCAGCATGCAAACCATTATTCGCATGTTCAATTTCAGTATCGATCAATTTATACATACGTCTTCGAGTGTTTCTTGGAGATACAATTAATGTATTAAATGTAACGGGGCGATATGGGTTCTGTATATAACCAAAAACACCACGTACTTCTTCCGTTATCGCAGGGTTCGTTGTTAATAGCGTGAAGTCAGTATAAATCTTAGCGGTTTTCTCATGAAAGTTACCAGTACCAACGTGTGCGTAACGAACTATCTCCCCTTCTTCTCGGCGGCTAATAAGCAACAACTTAGAGTGAATTTTAAGACCCGGCGCCCCAAAAATAACGTGCACACCAGCATCAACAAGTACTTTCGACCAAGTAATATTCGCCTCTTCATCAAAGCGGGCTTGTAATTCAACAACGACTATAACGTTTTTGCCATTATGCACTGCTTCAATTAATGAATTTAATAGCTTTGAATCTTTTGCCACACGATATACGTTGATTTTAATACTTAACACTTTTGGATCGAATGAAGCTTGTCGAACAAGCTCTACGATGTGGTCAAAGGTATGGTAAGGATAATGAAGTAAGATATCTTTAGCTTTAATCGCATCAAAATAGTTCAGGTGATGGTCAAAAGAAGCAGAAGCAAAAGGCGTTAATGGCTTATTTTCTAGATAATTAGGCCCAACATTCGGGAAGGAAGTGAAATCATTAAAATTATGATATCTGCCACCTGATATCAAACTATCGTAATCAGATATTTTTAATTTTTCACATAAAAAAGATAACATCTTTTGTGGCATGTCATGTTGATAGACAAAGCGCACTGGCATTGCTGTTAAACGCTGCTCTATCCCTTCTGACATCTGCTCTAATAGACTAAACTCTATTTCGTGGCTTAAGTCATATTCAGCATCACGTGTCATCTTAACCGAATAACAGTTAATTTCGTCGTATTCAAAGAACCCTTTAAATAAGTCATCAAGACAAAAACGAATAATATTATCTAAAAAGATTAACGTTTTACGGCCTTTACCTTTAGCTTCTGGTACACGCACAAAACGTGGCAAGTGGTCAGTTGGTATTTCAAAGAAAGCATATTTAACTTGCCCATCTTTAATAAGTTCCACACTTAAATAAGCATACTCATCTTTTAAAAAGTTAAGTAAATCAATTTCATCAGTTAACAAAATAGGAGTTAGGTGCGGCTTTACTTCACGATCAAAAAACCTCTGTACCCATCGCTCTTGGGTCTCACTTAATTGGGTTTCATTGACTAAAAAAATACGGCGTCGAGCTAACTCAAATATCAGCTCGTTATAAAGAGCATCAAATTTCTGAATCAACTCTAATGCTTTTGTTTGCATTTGCGTAAGAAGTTGTTTTGAATTATCTTTTTCTCCTCGTTCTTGGCTAATAAGAATACGACGCTTCACATCAGAAAAGCGAACTTTATAAAATTCATCTAAATTACTTGAAAATATACCTAAAAAGCGAACTCGTTCAATCAGGGGAACCGTTTTATCTCCAGCCTCTTGCAGTACACGCTCATTAAAAGACAGCCAACTTAGTTCTTTTTCAACATATATTTTTTCAGAGTTCATGGCCTACCAGCATTAAAGTGAGTAAATAGGGAAAGACGATAAAGCAAGTTTATTACATTTTTGTTTCTTATTTATGAAGGAATTATGACATCCAATGAGCGTTATATATCAATATCACTTATAAAATAACGATGAATACATGTTTATAAAGCATTTCCAGATAAAAAATTAATAACAAAAAACAAATAAAGTCACCCCAAAAGACTTTACATCTTACTAAAAACATCAAAAGGAATAACGTGACATATATCTCATTACAGGTTTTATAAATTAATATAACCTTCATATATCAACAATATGTGCCATGTATATAAGACTAGAGTAATAAAGCAACTAACAAAAAAATTGATAAAAAATACCTTTGGAGTAACCTATTTATTGAAGGTCTCACATCAAACCACCTTCCATAATCAATCATCTTCAAACACTAAAATAAAGATATTCCATGTTAAGCATATTCAACGCGAATGAACTAAAAAACTACTTTTTAATTTTACTCGGCACATTGCTATTAGCATTATCAGTGGTGCTGTTTTTTATCCCTAATCAGCTGACAACAGGAGGAACGCCAGGGATGGCGATCCTTTTACACCATTTAACCGGGTTTACTATGAGCTCAATGGTAATGGCCATTAATATCCCACTGTTATTATGGGGCACTAAGTTTATCGGTAAGCAATTTGCTATCAAAACCATTATCACCCTGCTCTTGATGTCCTTTTTTATCGATTTTTTTACGCAAATTTTTCAAGATACCGTGCTCACTCATAATATATTTTTAGCCTCTATTTTTGGAGGGATCACGATTGGATTTGGGGTAGGCTTAATTATAAAAGGAAATTCAAGCGCGGGAGGCTCAACAATCATTGCCAAAATAGCACATAAAAAAATGCAAATAAAACCCGCTAAATCAATGCTTATTATCGACTTTATCATCATTGTTTTATCTATTTATGTGTTTAAAGATATAGAAAAGGCACTGTGGAGTATTACCAGTATTTATGCCACATCAAAAGCTATCGATGTCATATTAACCGGTACTTTAACGACCAAAGTTATCCATATTACTACCGATAAAGCCGAGCAATTAAGTGTTGCTATTCAAGATAACCTAAATAAAAAAGGGACGATTCTCAGTGGCACAGGTTTTAAAGATAAAGAACATAAAACCATTCTCTTTCTAGTGCTTGATATAAAGAAAATACCGCGTTTAAAAGAAATTATAGAGCAGACGGATAAAAATGCCTTTCTGTTAGTAATGGAAGCTTCAGAGGTATTAGGACGAGGGCATTAAGTAATTATCTGTGGTAGTGATAATCACCACCACAGAGATTAAAAGCGCTTATCAATACAGCGTCTATTCGATATTCTGCACTTGTTCGCGCATTTGCTCGATAAGTACCTTACATTCAACAGCTGCAGCGGTTATATCTGTATTAATCGCTTTAGAGCCTAAAGTATTTGCTTCACGGTTAAACTCTTGCATCATAAAGTCTAAACGACGACCTATTGCACCGCCTTTTTTCAAAATATTACGAGCTTCTGAGATATGAGAGTCCAAACGATCTAACTCTTCAGCTACATCTGATTTTTGCGCTAAAAGCACTAACTCTTGTTCTACACGAGTTGAGTCTAAATCTACTTTTGCATCTTCAAATTTTTTCAAGATACGCGCCTTTTGCCAAGCATGGACTTCAGGCATAAATGCTCTTACTTTGCTTGCTTGTTCACTAATAGCAATCAAACGTTGCTCAATAAGTACGCCTAAATTAGCGCCTTCAGCAGCTCTTGAATCAACAAAATCATTTAATGTTTCAGCAAAACCAGCCATTAACTCACTGTTTAAAGCATCAAAGTCTTGTTCTGGTGCTTGCATTACACCCGGCCACTTTAAAATATCAACAGGATTAACTTGGCCCGTTCCCATTTCTTTAACAACCCACTCGGCATTCTGTATTAATTGTGTTGCCAATACTTTGTTCATACACAATGAAGTACTACTGGTTGAGTTTGCCTCAAAACGTAAACTACATTCTACTTTGCCACGCTCTAAGCGTTTACGAAAAGACTCTTTTAACTTTGTTTCTAGCCCTCTAAATTGCTCAGGCAGGCGAAAATATGTTTCAAGATAACGCTGGTTAACTGAGCGAATTTCCCAAACTGCTGTACCCCAATCCCCTTTCAATTGTTTGCGTGCAAACGCCGTCATACTGTAAATCATATTTTCCCCTTTAAAGTGAAGCAAGAGTATAACTGACTATGCACTAAACATGCTACGACGCGCTTCACTTTGAAGCTAATTTTGTGTAACAAAAAGTGTCATTAACAACTTGTTAGATATAAAAATTTAGATAAAAGTAGGAAGATTTAATGGCTTGTTCAATACATTCGCAGAAAATATTACTGGTGGGGGGATATTACACATGCTCATTTAAAACTGCATGTACGCTTGACGTATATCGATCTGATTTATGTAGCTAAATTGGATAAAAATTAGCGTCAATAAAGTTGAAGCAGGTAATACAAATTACCTGCTTCAAGCTGTTTAGAAGATCGTTGTCACTATCGATTTACTAGACGGTTATAGTCGAACAGGCCATATTCAACAGGATCTTGCTCTCGATAAAGATCATGTAAGTGATCGCTCACCTTCCAGAACTTAGGATTTGAACGGCGTACACCGTAATTAGCAATAAGATCTGCAAATGCTTGATCATTTGTTGCTTGTAAAAATAGACTAACAAAATGATCTGTATCAGCAGCTTTCACTTTAAAGATTAATCCAGGATAAGCCCCTAAGAAGCCTTTAAAGATTTCTGCATTATCTTTAGATGGTAAACGATTCTTTTCCTCATAAAGTAAGCTAGATACATTTTTGTGTTCGTTATGGCGTATTAACGTATAAGCCCTATCTTGCTTTTTCTCATCTTCAATAAGAATAAAAGAAACGGGTGGCAAATTAAGTACGCTCGGATTAGGTAAACTATTTAAACGTTTTAGTGGTAAGTCCTGTTCTAGTACTCGATATTGCGCATTGGCTTTTTGTAGCATCTCAGGGGCGTATACGTAGGATTTTAAACGTGCGAGTAGCTCTGCTTTTGGAAATTCCGTATCAAATTTAAGGCCTGTAGGACGTGAGTCCATTAAGTTTTTATCTTCAAGGTAATTAGTTAATTCTTTTGTTGCTCCTAAATACCAACTTGTTAAAACAGGCTCTCTATATTCATTCGGGATAAAAGAAATGAAGTTTGATTCCGCTTCGATACGTAAAAAATCCATGTACAGTCGCGTCGTCACTTGATGACCTAAATTACCGTAAACATCAAAACCAGCAACCAATAAATAATGGATACGTTCTAGAATTGGAAAATCAATGACCCAAGCAGTTTTAGGTTGTTTTCCAAGCGCGCCTTTAACAACAGTGGCACTATCAACATGACGGAACACAGTTAATGCTGCATTGTCATTGCCAGACCAGATATTAGTCAAGTCTAGGCCCTTTTCATAATCCATAAAACGTTTGATATATTCACTTTTTGCTTTTACATACTCGCGGCTGCCATCTGCATAAGAAAGCCACTCAATCACTGACAAGTTATTACTGCTCGATTCAGCTGGTAACCTCAGGTTATTGGCTTGCTCATAAACAAAACTATCCACATCAGCATTAGCAGTAGAAGCAGGATCAACAAAAAATACCCAGAATTTATCATTAATCACATTAACAGCGACCTGTCCTCTACACACTGGGCCTTTAATAAAGCCACTGATCGTAAAGTAAGCTTCTTTTAACATAAATACATAGCGAGACTGAGTAGGAATATCCTTAAACACGATAAAGGGATTAAAGTCTGCATAATCAGGCAGAGATTCAACATTAAAATCAGCATCGTAAAACAGCTCATCCCATAATTTCTCACGCTCGTCATTAAACACGTAAGGTAAATTAGTTTTAACTAATGTCGTCCCTGGATCTAAAACTAAACGATAGTAAACACGTTCCACTTTAGGATCATCATAAGGTCGACGTGTTGGTATTATTTTAACAGGCTCACCCGGCGGAGTTGATGAGCGCACTAATTTAAAGAACCGAGGAGGTGTTTCTGCACTAATAGGTAATGCATCGAAATAGATATGCGCTAAAAAAATATGCTCATAAATATAACGCGCGACTAACTTATCTTTTACCGTATCGCCATTTAATTTATTTTCCCAGTGATTAACTAACTGAGTCGCCTCATTCGATAACGGTAAGCTTTCAGACATTGGCGCGCCTTTTGCTATCCATAACTCTAAGGTTTTAAACTCTTCTCGCGTTAAATTAGGTAAACCATAAGGCATGCCAGCTAAAGGAGTATCATCTTGATAATCTTCTAATTCATTCAGGTTAGGGCATTGTTCTTGACGATCTAATGAGTAATTAAACTGTTCGTCTAAGACACCTTCTCGTTGCTGAGGAAAGCGTTCTTTCTGCAATAGTAGCTGGTACATAACACTGCCTTGCAAGTTCGCTATTGTTGTTTGATCTCGTTCATTTAATACCGGTGTAAAACCTTTTTCACGCCATTCTTCTGTATGGTGTGCATCGATAAATAATCGAGAAGGCTTTGCACCTAAAATTCGTTCGCCATCATATACTTTTTCTTTACTTCCCCCACGGTCTATTCCTTCTGCAGAAGAGAGCTTTAACTGGCAAGGTGCGTCATAACAACCATGACAAACAACACAACGCTTTTCAAGAATTGGCATAACTTGTTGACGGAAGTCTTTTGCTAATGGAGTATCGGTAGCTAATTGTCTAGGCCTGGGTTTCTCATGACCAAAGTCTTCGTCCAGTTTATCTGTCGCATCTGAACAGGCAGCAAGTAATAGAGACAATACGGATAAAATTAATAGTTTAAAACTCATGTTAAGGTTCTCTAAAATTGCTAGAATATTAATGTGGATGTTAACAAACAATGATCTTATTAACTATCAAATTGATGTGTAAGGTAGTATGTAAGGTGGCGTTTAAATCAATGATAATAGATAAGGTACATTAAATGAAATTTAGTCCATGCACAGGTGACTGCACAAGTAACAAAAAACGTTGTGGAGGCTGTGGCAGAAGTAGAGATGAAATAACAGAAACGCAATTAATCACAAAGCAGCTTGTAGAGCATTTAGTGAAGTATAATTACAGCGATCCAGAGAATTTTTTAGAGAATGTCACTAAAAAAGCCATTAAAAGGTCTAAAAACGCAGAAAAAAAGTGATAAAGGCTTTCAAAGCTAAAGACAAGAAAGCCGGTAAAAAGACCAAGAAACAAAACAAAAAATCGCAGAAAGGTCATAAAACGGCGAAGAAAAAGTTAAAGCAAAAAACTAAAAAGCGTTCAAAATAGAATTAAGAAGATAATTAATGGCTAAATATAAACAACCTCCAGTCTCACAAGAAACAGAAGATGATGCTCTGGCAATGGCCAAAAAAGTACAGAAGCCTGGACAAACTAAGGAGCAGACGAAACTGGTTGCTTTAGGTATCCAAAAAGGCATTGCTGAATATAAAAAATTAGCCAAAAGCAAACAACGTGAGGCAGATAAAGCAAAAAATAAAAAAGCCGCAATCATTGATAAAAATACTACATCTGAAATAACAGACACGAAGTCAACCTCTTCAACCTTACCTTGGACATTGCTTGCATTAAGTTGGGTAGGATTTTTGAGTTACTATTTTTTAAAACAATAAAGAAAATCAAGGAATAAACATGGTTAAAGTAATTGTCAACGGTGCAAAAGGTCGCATGGGCGGTGAAGCCGTTAAAGCAGTTAAACAAGACAGCGAACTAGAACTCGTTGCAGAATGTGACTTTGGGGATGACCTAGCAGCAATAATCAAATCAACGGGGGCTCAAGTTGTTGTTGACTTAACGGCCGCTTCTGCTGGTTTTAATAATACACAAACGATTCTTAATGCGGGCGCTTGTCCTGTTATTGGTACCAGTGGTTTCCTTGAACAACAAGTTGCAGAGTTACAAGCATTAGCACAAGAAAAGAAACTGGGCGGCTTAATTGCACCTAATTTCTCTATTGGTGCTGTGTTAATGATGAAGTTTGCTGCTCAAGCAGCTAAATACTTACCTGATGTTGAAGTGATTGAAGCACATAGTCCTCAAAAAGAAGAAAGCCCATCAGGTACAGGTATTCGAACAGCTGAATTAATTTCAGCGGCACGTACTAAAGCAGCGACACCTTGTAGCGATAAAGAGTTAATTGAAGGTGCACGTGGCGCAGAATTGAATGATGTTAAATTACACTCTATCCGCTTACCTGGTGTGGTAGCACAGCAAACTGTGTTCTTTGGTGGATTAAGTGAAACGCTAAAAATAGAGCATAACTCACAACATCGTGAATCATTCATGCCTGGTATTTGTTTAGCATGTAAAGAAGTCGTGAAACGCTCTGAGCTTGTTTACGGTTTAGAATACTTGATGGATTAAGCTATTTCCTTACCATCAAAAAAAACGCCAGCATCACGCTGGCGTTTTGCATTATAACGCCACTGATTTAGCTCTCTTACCATATAAAAAATAAACCAATACTAATGGTGTACAAAGGTAATAGATAACCTGTAACTGATGAACTGCCGTATCTGTGGTCATGGTCAGTACAGCAATCACACTAAAAAAGACCACTAACATAAACTGAGAGTAATAACTTTTACAGATAATATAGCGTGTTGGTTTATCTTGGCGGGCAATATCATAGAATCGTTTATTAAAGGCAAGGCGAAAGAAGTTACTTAAAAAAGCAGCAAGTAATAAACCACTATAAATAAACAGGCTATCCATTTCGGTATCAAGAAAGCCTCTAATCAACCAAGAAAAAGCATAGCCTAATACAGCAATTCGATAGATTTTTTGAGTATCAACTCTATCAATATATTTTTTAATCACAAAAAATATCAAGGCTAATAGAATGCTTAAGGCAATTAAAATAAGCCCTAACTGCATGACACTTTCTTGAGTTAACATATAAATAGTTAATAACCAGAAATAACTTTCTAAGAATAAAAATAACCCATCAACCACAAAAATAAGTGATGAGTGATGTTGATCTTGAAATTTAATCACTTGTTTTAAGGTAAAGGCTGGTACCTGTTTTAACTTCGCTAATTGTGTATTACTTATTAAGCTTTTATATACCAACAAAAATCCTAATAATGACAGCATAAAAGACAGTAATAACAAACTGATAAAGTACTCCATACCTAACAAGTAACTGCCAATTAAGACCCCACTTTTTAATGCAAATACGACCAGTATCTGGAAGTTACCAAAGGTATTACCAGTGTTCTTATCTTCAGTGATTGCTTGGAATAATAAGCGTTGAGTCGACCAATAAAAGCAACCTGCCGCACCATTTATTAAAGCACCAACCGTGGTGATCAGTGTATGATCTCCCCAAAGTAATGACACAACAAATAGACTTTGCAGAATAAAGGATAAGCTGATTAACTTCGCCCAATCATGCTGAGCACGTAAACGATCCCAATAATATAGGGCAAATACAAACCCCGTGGCCGTTAAGGCGATAAAGAGAGCAATATCACTGATGCTAAGGCCTTTATCCCACAGAATCACTGCGATAAATAAAGGCATCAAGCCTAACAGGAACGAATGAAATCCTGTGAAGAGGTAAAAAGTGCGTGTTAAAGCTGACACTTAGAAGGTATCAGACTGTTTAACTTCTAATGCATCTAACTCATCAAAGTACTCACTGAGGTCTTCAGCTTCACCATAACGAGGGTAAGCATGCATTTTTAGGTATGGGCGAGAATTCACTTCTAAAAAGATACACTTTTGCTCACGATAATCAGATTCGATCCCCTTTTCTAAAATGACATCGATGCCTAATATATTCGCGTCAAACAAGTTTAAAACATTTTTAAACAAAGCTTGATTTTCCTCTGGTAGTAATTGTTTATCAATCACTTCCACCACCCCACCTGGCGCTAAAGAGATGCGATAAAATAGTGTTGCACGCTGCTCAGCTTGTAATACAGAATCAAAGTCTAACCCCTGTTTTGCTAAAAAGGCACGTGATTGAGCGGTTTCTTTTAAAGGTGAAATCACCGGGTACAATTTCATTTCTTCACGAATCGCATTTTCTTTAAGCATTAACTCTCGAATTGTTGAAGTACCATCACCTTTAACTGAAGGCGCATAACGCTGCAGTACTGACACAATTTTACCATTTGCAACAACAACGCGATAATTTTTACCTTCTAAAAACTGTTCCACAACAGTGAACGGCCACCATAACTTCGCTAAGAAAATAGCTTTCCATAATTCTTTATAATTTCGGATAGGAAAATGACTACCGCGTGAAAAGCCACTTACATTAGGCTTAATAACTAAAGGAAAGCCATGTTGCTTAGCAAAACGGATCGCAGTAAAAGGGTTAAAGAAGATTAATCCCTGTGCGTGTGGAATGCCTCCTTGCTGAAAACGTGCTCTAGCTTGTTCTTTGCTTCGACAGCTACGGCGAACTTCTAAACTATTATAGTTACTGCATCCACCCATGAATTTTTTACTAATCCATGCATATATTATTTTTTTAATTTTCATTAAGAAAGCTCATTTTTGGTACTTGATTTTAATAATCTAGCAGAGTGTAATTTTTGGAAAAAGATAGGTTTCACAACTTGATTTGCTGGGATATCTTTAGTGACTAAAGCGAGTTGTTTCATACTGGAAACAATAAACTTAAATTTAGATGAAAAGCTCATATCTTTAGTTAATAAAATCAATGGCATTGGAACATAAATATTAATTTCAACAATAGAGAAATTACCCGCTAATAAAGCGTCTAATGAATCAGCTCTTGCACAATAACGCGCTATTTTAAACGAGCCAATGTTAGACAATAACTGCTCTATTTTGTGTATTTTTTGAATCGATAACTCAGGCATGCAAGATCGATAATATGTATGGTTATTATTAATACCATTAACCGGCATGTCCTCATCACTATTATTACAGGTTTCACTCACTGAAATAATAGCGGATGAATTATTGGTACTTGCACCAGGAATATAAAAAACCTCAAACTCACGCTTCCCTTTGGCAGCAGCCTGTATTAAGTAGCGTGGTCCTTTGGGATTTCTTTTCGCTCGATGTTGTTGAAGTTGTTCAATAGAATCAATACGACAAACCCCCTGTGAATTTTGTCCCCACTCTGGTTTCAAAAAAACAGGGAACTGCTCTGGAGCAATATCACCTTGGTCAATAAACTGCTGTAAACGCCACTGCTCTGGGATTAATGAATCCATATCCAACTTAGAAAAAATATGTCTATGTTGATTGAAGTAGTTGGCGTTGAGTTGAAAGTACTTCCATGGCGCAACTAAAAAACGACAACACCATAAAATATAAGAAAGTACGAGCAAAATACGTGTTAACAAAGGTGATCCTTACTCATTCTATTTTTTTTTGTAATCAAGATAATTAGTGATGAACAAAACAAAGCCTAATACCGCAATAGACACTGCCGCATAAAATAAACTACCGCCATCACTCTGCCCTTCATGGATAACAACCACACCTAAAGGCGTCACTAAGTGAAAGAATGCAGCGCCAGCCATTACACCTGAAGCCATTAAACCGCCCACAGCATGAATTAAACTACGACTAGGTGAACATTGTAATAGGTTAACCTTTTTGAGTAACCAAAAAATAGCTGGTGACAATAAAACAATTGAAGTGATTAACTCAACTGTACCCACAGCATAAGAACCATAATTAGCAAACCAACTGCCAACTGACTCACCCAATATACCTTGCATCCAAGCACCGATAGTACCAAAGATATGTTGAGTATCTGGATGTAACGTAAACTTGTAAGGAAGAGAAGATAAAAAAACCTTACTCGTCCATAAAACAATCAACCAACTAAAAATAGGTAACACTCTCATAATTATTCCTTATCTAATTTAGACCAATTAAGATCAGCTTTGGTAATAAAGTTATCTTTATCGGCTATCCATGTCGCTTGAACAGACTCATCATAGTTTAAATATAACTTACCTTTATATACACTCCAAAATGCTGGTTTGCCAGGCGCTGTCTCGTTATCAGCCATTGCCCAAGCACAATAGCCACCGTATTGAGGTGCATACTTTTCAGGGTTATTTTTAAATAGAGTTAAATGTTCCTTTGTTGAAAAGAGCCAATCAGCTCCATTATATTGTAGCTTGTATTCGTCACTGCCTTCCACTGCTTTATTTTCAGTGAAGTACGATACAACATCATAACCACCAGCGGCCTTGTTGCTAAAAAAACTTGTGTATACCGCATCCGCAGCATTTGCACTTTGTAATGAAGCAAAGCTCATGACGATTAATACTTTTAACATTAAGAATATTTTTTTCATGATAAATCAACTTTTTTTGTAATGAATGTAAATAACTAGACCACAGAACAATCGCTTTTATTGCATATAGTACATAAAAAAATCAATTTTCTTCTTATTCTCAATGAATAGATATAAAAAAACCCCACTAAAGTGAGGTTTTTAATAAATAGCAATATTGCGACTACTATTTGTAAATAGATATCAAAGCCTCACCGAAGTGAGGCTTTCTATAAATAACTAAACTTATAGCTTTGAAAGTTTATCTTTCATCTCTTTATGTTTAGCTAACATCGTGTCACTCGGTGCTTTAGTTACTAAGCTCACTAGCACGATAGCAATTGTTGCGAAAACGATACCTGGTACGATTTCATACATATCAAACCAACCGCCAGTCAACTGTTTCCATACGACAATGGTAACACCACCGACGATAATGCCCGATAATGCACCTAAGAAGTTCATACGTGACCAATACAGGCTTAGTATAACAACCGGTCCAAAGGCAGCACCAAATCCAGCCCAAGCATAAGACACTAAGCCTAATACTGAACTATCAGGGTCAAATGCCAGTGCTAATGCAATTAACGAGAGACCAACAACACCTAAACGCCCTACTAATACCACTGTTTCAGATTTTGCATCAGGCTTAATAAGCTGTTTAAAGAAGTCCTCTGCTAATGCAGAAGAAGACACTAATAGTTGAGAGTCGGCAGTACTCATGATCGCCGCTAAAATAGCTGCTAATAAAATACCTGCAACAACTGGGTGGAAAACACTATTTACAAGTATCATGAAAATAGTTTCACTATCTTCTAATACACCACCTAAGTTTGCATCAACAAAGCCAATACCAATTAAACCAACGAATATCGCACCTGTGATTGAAATAGCAGTCCAAACAAGAGAAATACGACGCGCTGTAGTTAAGTCTTTATTACTACTTGCAGCTTGGAAACGCGCTAAAATATGAGGCTGTCCAAAGTAGCCTAAGCCCCAAGCAACCAGTGATATTATCGCAATGCCAGTCATCTCTTTACCTTCCATATCAGTAAAGACAGTCAGCAAGTTAGGGTTTTTGTCCGCCAGAGAAGTGGTTAATTCATTCAATGAACCATCCATTGCCATTATCGGTACCGCAACTAACGCTGCAGCCATTAACAAACCTTGCACTAAATCAGTCCAAGATACTGCTAAGAACCCACCAAATAACGTATATGAAACAACACAAACTGTGCCGATAACCACTGCTATTTGATAATCCAAACCAAATACGGTTTGAAACAATTTACCGCCGGCAACTAATCCTGCACTAGTATAAAAAAGAAAGAATAATAAAATGAAAAAAGCAGAAAAAGTTTGTAAAAGTTTACTTTTATCTTCAAAACGACGAGAAAAGTATTCCGGTAAGGTTAAAGAATCATTGGTAATAATAGTGTAAGTACGTAAACGTCTTGAACAAATTAACCAATTTAACCAACTACCGACAAGTAGGCCACCAGCTAACCAGAAAGAGCCATACCCAGCAACAAGTGCATAGCCTGGTAGGCCTAATAATAACCAGCCACTCATATCTGAAGCTCCTGCAGATATTGCTGTCGGCCAAGGGCCTAGTTGGCGCCCACCTAAAAAATAGTCTGATGAATTTACTGTCTTTTTATAAGCCCAGAATCCAATTCCCATCATCATCGCTAAATAAAAAATAAAAGTTGCGATCACTGCAACATTTTGGTCCAACATAAAAAATAACCTCCTAAACACTCCCTGTGAGAATCAGTAATAAAGACATAATCATTCCTTAATCACGTCCTTATTATTAGCCTAACAAATAGAAATTGATTAATCAGGTGAAAATTATTTTGAGCTAATTTTAAGCGTTGACTGTATATTTCAACCTTTATTTTGTGACACACCTCTCACAAAACAAGAGTCATTCACAGGCTAATATTCAAAAACCACCCCTGTAGAGATAATAAAACTACTATTATCATAGAACTTAATATCCGAATCTTCTTTGTTATATCCAGCCATAACAGTCCAACTCCAACGCTCCCAATTAAATGGTTTTTTATAACTATATAGAGAGAAGATCCCTGCTTGTTTAGCATCTTGTTTATTATCAAAGATAGGATTCAGTTCTTGATATTTGCTAAAACCTGCATGAATTGTAGTGACCAAAGTATGTCGATCTTTAAACATCAATAGGGTTAGTTGTGCTTTATAGAGGCCAAAACTATTCGCATCACCATCAGCATTACGGTGGGTATATTGTAAGTTAGGCTTTACTAACCAACCTTTCGCGAGAGGCAACATAGTTTCAACTTCAAATCGCTGATATAAACTATCGCGTTGCAACAGCTTTTGTTCAGCTAAACTACCTAACTGACTTTGCCCGCTCTTTTCATCATCAATACTGCTACTAGCTAGGCTATATTTTAGCGTTAATGGGCTGCCTAACACATTTTCAATGGCAACTCGTCCTCCACCAACATGCTTATCAGTTTTCTGACGTGCGCTCCCCTCTACAAATGGGTCCTCCCATGCCTCACTAAATAAAGCTAACTTTGGAAAGGCAGCAATAGTTAACTTTGTATTATCAGCAAATCGGTGTACCAGCCCTAATTCATATTGAAACTGTGCTACAGCAACCTGGTCTTTACTATTACCTAAAAATAACTGCGTATTTAATGAATCAAAAGTGTATTGAATTCTGCCTAATGGGTAAACAATCGCTGAGCCACTGGATTTACCGTTATTATCTAAATTATTAGTAACAGTATTTTCGCTATCAGTATCCAGTTGAGATTGTTTCTGTGTATAACCTACATTTAAACTTAAGCTGCCTCCCCATCCTGCTTCTTTACTTAAGGGCTGTGCTGCATTTGCAATACTCGATAACAACGCGATAAATGTAAAACTAAATCCTTTTAACATAAGGTTTCCTTTTTAATATGTTGATAACAGTATTACGTGCTATATCTACATGAGGTTTACTTTATTGTTTAACTAACGGCGCTAACATTTTTTCTAAACCATTCAATTTTATTTCATAAATTAAAGCCAGTTGCTCCCCTAACTTCCCCTCAGGAAAACCTTTACTATTAAACCAAACTAAATAAGGCTCAGGTAAATGAATTAGCTTACTCCCGGCGTACTTACCAAAAGGCATCACTTGATTAATTGCATCACTTAATAGCTGTGGGTTATCTAACATATTTATTCCTTTAAGCAGGTTTGAATCAATTTTATTAGGCAGGATAGTTGCACAGCAACCTGCGTAGCCGTCATATCAAAACCAATGTTTAAGCGAAAACAATGGTGATATAACGCTAGCGTACTAAACTCATCTCCGATGCGGATATCCACTTTATTTTGCCTTGCTAAGTGTTTTAATTGGCTGGTATCAAGTTTAGCAACCTCAATCCATAATACAAAACCACCAGCAGGATTACTTATTTTACTCCCTTCAGGTAAATTTTCTTGTAGATAAGTCATATACAGCTGAGTTTGTTGCTGTAAATGTAAACGTACCTTTTTAAGATGATTAATATAATCACCACGAGCAATAAAATCAGCTATAGCCAACTGCAATGGAGAAGTTACTCCTTGGTTTGCGAATAAGCGTTGTCGCAAATAAGCATCTAAGTAACGCCCCGGTAAACACCAACCAAGCCGATAGCCTGCGGCAATTGTTTTAGATATCGAACCGCACCAAAGTACATAACCTTCGCTATCCCAATGTTTTGCTGGTAAAGGGATCACCTTCTTAAACCCTAATTCAAGATAAACATCATCTTCGATAATAGGTATCTTATAACGTGTTGCCAATTCAACTAACTTTTGTTTTTGTAGCGCACTCATTGATATTCCCTGTGGATTCATATGCGAAGTACAAAACAATCCTGCCTTTATAGTGCCAAACTGCATCTGCTTTTGTAGTTGTTCGAGGTCGATCCCCTCTTTAACAGATGGGATCTCAACAACTCTTCGCCCCATTACCCCTAATAACTCCAATAAACCTGAAAAGCAGGGAGAACTAATAGCAATGGCATCGCCAATATCCGTGGTAATTTCAATCGCAGTTCGTATCGCATCTAAGCAACCATGAGTGACCACGCAGTTTTCTGCTGCAAAGTGGAAATCAACATTTTTGAAGTGTGTGCTTAGATTCTCTCTCAAGCTTATTTCGCCTTGCGGGTTAGGGTAATGACTTAATAACCCTCCTTGCTGCTTCATTGCTCGTTTAAAACTTTGCTGCAATTTAACAACAGGCATTAAGCTAGGATCATAGCGAGCAATACCAAGTGGGCATGGATCTATAAATGGATTATAGGCTTGAGGTAATGAAGGCTGAGTAGTGACACTTTGAAAAGAAATTAAAGTAGGCGCTGTTGGCTTATTATTAAGTAATGACTGATTTGCCACATAATAGCCCGACTGTGGTTTAGCTAATAACCAACCTAACGACTCTAAATGTTGATAACAATTTAAAGCGGTCGTCATACTAACGTTATGTAGCTGTTTAAAATTACGCAGTGAAGGCATCTTAGCATTAACTGCGAGTTGTCCTGATTCAATCTTATTTATGTACTGTGCTGCTAATTGCTTATATCTCATGATTGCTGCCCATCAAACTGTACCGCTTTATTTTTTAATTATTGTATCTGTTCTCTTTTTTAGTTTGTTTAATAATAAGCATAAGTGCAAGTAACCCATCAGCAATTAAAGGAAGAAATAATGAAAAGAAATGATTTAATATTAGGTGTGTTAGTGATGGTTGTATGGGGATTAAACTTCTCTGTTATTAAGTTAGGTGTTAATGAGATTAATCCTCTACTGTTAACAGCATTACGCTTCACTTTAGCTACTTTTCCTGCCATCTTTTTTGTGAAAAGACCAAATGTGTCATGGTTATATTTAATTGCCTATGGGTGGTTATTTGCTATTGGTATTTGGGGAATGGCAACTTGGTCAATACAAGCAGGATTAAGTGCAGGTATGGCATCGGTTTTACTGCAAATGAACGTCGTATTTGGTCTATTCTTAGGTTATTTTCTATTAAAAGAAACGCTTTCGATAAATAAAATCATAGGAAGTGGTCTTGCCATCATTGGTTTATCCCTTTGTCTAACGGTAACGGATGGTTCAGTTACTCAATCAGGATTAATATTAATACTATCTGCTGCACTTGCTTGGAGCCTAGCGAGCATAATTGTCAAGAAAGCGGCGCCCAAACAGGTATTTGCTTTTAGTTTATGGGCTATGGCATGTGCGCCAATTCCATTGTTTTTAATTGTTTATTTCCAAGCAGGTCATTTACCTTTCACTACGCTATCAACTCAACTAAATGGTCACGTTATCTTCTCAGTACTATTTCAAGCTTATCCAGTCACCTTATTAGGATACTGGATTTGGAATCGTTTATTAGTTTCTTATCCGCTATCTACAGTAGCGCCTTTCACTTTATTAGTGCCTATTTTTGGTTTATTAGGCGGGGCATTATTTTACCAAGAAGACATTAGTGCTATCACTGTAGTAGCTAGTATATGTGTAATTAGTGGTGTGTTTGTTGGCTTTCTTAACATTAGATACCTAAGTAAAGCCTGAGATTGTCAGCAGCTATAGTCGACCCTTTATAGATTGTAAAAAATAGGTACACTAGCCAAAACTATTTATTGATTGGATGTGTTATGACTTACCAAGCCGCTATTTTTGATATGGATGGCCTGCTGCTAGATACTGAACGTGTCTGTATGCAAGCCTTCGAACAAGCCTGCCAACAGTTATCACTGACTTTTGTTAAAAGTGCATACTTAAAAATTATTGGCCGTAATGCCAAAGGCATTGAAGAGGCTATTATGTCTCATTATGCACCCTATACTGAGTATGCACCCTTGCGTAAAGCATGGATGGATGGATATTGGCCAATCGTCGAAAATCAAGCGATTCCTATTAAACCCGGCGTGGTTAATTTACTTGAATGGCTTCAAGCTGAGTCAATTCCAATCGCAGTAGCGACTTCGACCCATCAAAAATTAGCAAGAACAAAGCTGAAACTGGCTGGTATTGACCATTACTTTGAACATATTAGTAGCGGTTGTGAAGTAAGCCACGGTAAACCTCATCCTGAAATATTTTTATTAGCTGCGCAACGTTTAAATATTGAACCAGAAAAGTGCTTAGCATTTGAGGATTCAAGTAATGGCGTAATATCAGCTCTTGCTGCCAATATGCAGGTGTATCAGGTACCAGATCTAGTGGTACCTGATCAAGATATCATCGCACTTGGCCATAAAATTAAACCATCAATGGACCAAGTTTTAGCCGAGTTAAAGCAGCAAAAACAATGATAAGTCAGTTTTAAAGCCTGATTACTTACTTTCTGCTGTATTACTGTCTTGATCAACAAAGATTAGCTGCTCTGTTGCAAAACCATATTTTGCAGCAGTATCAATGAAGTCCTGCTTAACCTCATCACTTACTGTTGGCGTTCTAGACAATAACCATAAATACTCTTGGTTATAACCAGTGACAAAAGCATACTGATAATTTACTTGGTCCATTTTGAAAATAACATATGAGCTATAAAATGGGCCAAAAAAAGACACTTTTAAATGGCCTGTTTGTGGGTCTTCAACAAAGTAAGCTTTACCTACCGCTTCTTGCCACTCATTATCTTCAGCAGAGTAACCTTTATTAATAACCTGAATACCGCCATCATCTTGCATTGAGTAGTTTGCACTAACTTGCGTTAAACCTTCCTCAAAAGAATGATCTAATCGTGCAATTTCATACCAAGTACCTAAATAACGTTCACTTTCGAAGTTTTTAACTGCACTCATCCCTTCTGGAATACCAGTACAGGCGACTTGTAATAATGCTGCAAGTAAGACAATAAATGCTTTCATATCAAATCCTCATAAAAAAAATAAATTCTACCTATTAATTACGTCGAATTTACCGATTAAGATCAGCTTTTTAGTATTAGTTTGCCCAAATACTCTATATTATGCGTCCCTAAATATTTATATGCCGTGTTATTACTTAAATATGAGCATCTGAGATAACTTGATTTACTAAGTAATATCACTAAAAAAACGCTCATAAAATGATTTTTATAAAAAATATTTTAGTAAAAAACGCCAATATAAATAAAATGACAGCAAAAAAATTACATTAAAAACACGTTAAAATAATAGAAATAAATACGTTGTTTTTCAGTGACTAAAATCATCATGAGACAATGTTTTATTGATATTTTAGAGAGTAACTCGGTTAAAAATTAACATAAGCGTTGCGTCCTACACTGTTGAGCGTATAATGTCAACCAGAATTAAAGATCTTAGATCACAGAAATAGGAATAAATTATGTCGAATATAATTGTTTGTGCTTTATATCGATTTGTTGCTTTAACAAACTACGAAGAGATACAAGCACCTCTACTCAATATACTTAATGCGAACGAAGTAAAAGGAACATTATTACTAGCAAGTGAAGGTATTAATGGAACAATTGCAGGCGAGCAGGAAGGGATCGACAATGTCCTAAATTGGTTAAAATCAAATCCAATTCTGGCTGACCTTACAGCAAAATTTTCACGTGATGATGAAAACCCTTTTTACCGCACAAAAGTAAAACTGAAAAAAGAAATCGTTACCATGGGTGTTGAAGGCATAGACCCTAACCGTACTGTTGGTACATATGTGAAACCTAAAGATTGGAATGCCTTAATTAGTGATCCTGAAGTATTATTAGTTGATACCCGTAATGATTATGAAATCAGTATTGGTACATTTGAAAATGCAGTTGATCCTAAAACGACTAATTTCAGAGAGTTTCCTGAATACGTTAAAGAAAACCTCGATCCAAAAAAACATAAAAAAGTTGCTATGTTTTGTACCGGTGGTATCCGCTGTGAAAAGTCTACAGCTTATTTAAAAGAGCAAGGTTTTGATAATGTTTACCACCTTGAAGGCGGCGTACTTAAATATTTAGAAGAAGTACCTGAAGAAGAAACAATGTGGAAAGGCGAATGTTTTGTTTTCGATAACCGCGTTTCTGTTAACCATAAGCTAGAAAAAGGTCAATATGACCAATGTCATGGTTGTCGTTTGCCGATTACTGAAGAAGATAAAAAATCAGATAAATACATGAAGGGCGTTAGCTGCCATCAATGTCACGACAGTTTGTCTGAAGAGCAAAAACAACGGTTTTTGGAAAGAGAAAAACAAATTAAGTTATCTGAACAACGTGGACAAGCACATATTGGTTCAGATGCATTAAAACAATTGCAAGAAAACAGAGCAAAGAAACAAGCTAAAAAAGTATTGCAACGTAACACCACTGCATAAAAAAAAGGCTCTCTATCATCAATTATAGAGAGCCTCCTATATTCACGCTTAGCCTTAAAAATAAATCTTTAAAAAGACATCACTCGTAAAATAAGTGATAATTTGCGCTACGCAAAATTTTAGTTTAGTGCTTATTCAGTGTGAACTTAAAACCCAATCGAATTTAATACAGTTTCAGGAAACTTAACTATGTCTCAAGTTGGCACGTTATATATCGTATCTGCACCAAGTGGCGCAGGAAAATCTAGTCTAATCAAGGCATTACTAGCCGACAAACGTAACCAACCTTCACAAGTATCAATATCTCATACCACTCGAGATCCAAGACCAGGTGAAGTTAATGGTGAACATTACCATTTTGTTAGTGTTGATGAATTTAAAAAATTAATTGAAGAAAATGCATTTTTTGAATGGGCTGAGGTATTCGATAATTATTACGGTACATCACGTGTTACTATTGAAGAGTCGTTAGCACAGGGCATCGATGTTATGCTAGATATTGATTGGCAAGGTGCTCGTCAAGTAAGAGATGTAATGCCTAATGCAAAAGGTATTTTTATTCTTCCGCCGAGCCGTGAAGAACTAGAAGCTCGTTTGAATAAGCGTGGGCAAGATAGTGCAGAAATCATCGCTAAACGTATGCAAGAAGCACAATCAGAAATGTCACATTACGATGAATATGATTATTTAATCGTAAACGATGACTTTGATACTGCGACACAAGAGTTCTCTGCTATTGTACAAGCATTACGTAGCGAACAAGAGAAACAAGCAATTAAACACAGCAAAACCATTAAAGCATTATTAAAAGTATAATCTTTATACGAAGGTGCTGGATCAATTCTTGTTTAGCACATATAATAAGCGCCCTTTTTTATGTAAATAACTTTTTGGAGTTCAGCAATGGCACGAGTAACCGTTGAAGATGCAGTAAATGTAGTAGGTAACCGTTTTGATCTTATCTTAATGGCCTCACGCAGAGCTCGTCAGCTTGCAACACAAGGTAAAACACCTTTAGTAGAGCCAGAGAATGATAAGCCAACTGTAATTGCATTACGTGAAATAGAAGAAAACTTAATCACTAATGAATTAATGGATATCCAAGATCGTCAAGAAAAGCATGAGAAGCAAGCTGCTGAATTAGCTGCTGTTGCTGCCATTGCAGAAGGTCGTGGTTAATTCCAGCAGACTTTAGATAGATTAAAAAAACGCTGACCATGAAAATGCTCAGCGTTTTTTTATAGGTGATTATAAATATAATGAGGAAATTGTGACTGCTTTATTACTCCCCGCGCTAGCAATCATCATCGGTTTTGTTTTATTGATTTGGAGTGCAGATAAATTTGTACTTGGTGCGTCGAATACCGCACGTAGTTTTTCTATTTCACCTTTAATTGTAGGTGTTGTTATTGTTGGGTTAGGTACCTCTGCACCTGAGATGTTAGTGTCTGCAATTGCTGCTGCAGAAGGAAATACCGGACTCTCTATCGGTAACGCTATTGGCTCAAATATTACCAATATCGGCTTGATGTTAGGACTAACTGCCTTATTTTATCCATTACAAATACACTCCAAGTTATTAAAACGAGAAATGCCGATATTATTAGCTATATTGCTATTAAGTTATTATCTACTTTGGGATCAACACCTAAGCTTTTTTGATGGTTTATTGTTGCTTGTTTTAATGTTTGCCATGTTAGGAGTCACTATTTGGGAGGCACAGCATCACAGCAAGGATAGTTTACCTCAAGAAATATTAGATGAATTACCAGAAGAAATAACAAAATCCCAAGCATTATTATGGTTAACAGTTGGTATTTTAGTATTGATCGTATCATCGCGTATATTAGTATGGGGCGCGGTTGAAGTAGCTGTTTATTTTAACGTAAGTGATTTAATTATAGGCTTAACTATTGTTGCTATTGGTACTAGTTTGCCAGAGCTTGCTGCCACCATTGCAGCTGCCCGAAAACAAGAGTTTGACCTTGCCGTTGGTAACATCATCGGCTCTAATATTTTTAATATCCTAGGTGTAATGGCATTGCCAGGGTTAATTCATCCCGATAGTTTCGACCCTGTTGTATTAACTCGAGATTACCCAGCGATGATTGGTTTAACCATTGCGTTAATTTTGTTTTCCATCGCTTGGAAGAAACAACACATGAGTCATTTAGGACGTGTTAAAGGACTCATTTTTTTACTCGTCTATATGCTTTATATGTATTGCTTGTATAACGGCATAAAATAAGGCTTTAACCCCTTCTTTATTATTAATTAAAGAGGGGTAGCTAAAGCGCTACACACAATCAAAAATAAACTTCGGTAATTTTAACCTTATAATACCAATTATATTAAATAAGTGATCTAAATTTTGCGCAGGAAAAATGACTGAGTTCAAGGCGTAATTTGAGTTAAATAGTTGTTCTATTTGCGAAAATTACAACGAAGAAATAAGTTATTTTAACAAGTAAAATAGATCAGTTAATTAGTGTGATTGGTATAAATATACTAAACCTTCCATAATGCTCTACGATAGAGAATAAAAATAGCGAACTCAGGTTGTTTAATACCCTGAGAACATAGAACACAAATCGTAATAGAAAATACAGTTGAGAGATTACAAAAGCTGCAAGCTTAATGCCTCTAAAAGTACAGACATTAAGCTTAGTTTGAATGTGATTGAGAAATAGCTAAGTTAATATTGTTAATATATCAATCTCTAGCAAAGGATCTCTGAAATATCCGGATAAATAAATTGAAAACCCAATGTGTTTTTTATTTTTTCATTGCAAATAACCTTGTTTGAGCCTTTATCTGCAATAACATAATCTGGCTCTGGATAGCCCAGTGAAAGTGCCATTTTTGAATAATATTCTTTTTTAACTGGATGAGTATCGGCACAGCCGTTAAAAACTTCTCCCCACGCATTTTGCTCTAATACTGTCGCAATCAATCTAATACAATCTACTTGATGAATAAGATTAACTTTAGCATTACCATCTTTTATCACTTTTCCACCGGCAAAAAAGCGTCCTGGATGTCGTTTAGGTCCGATCAAACCAGCCAAACGAATAATAGTGCAATCAAAATGCGTATTATCAGTAAATAGCTTCTCTATTTTACGTAAGTTGTTCTCAACATGAATTGAATCAGTTTCTTTACATAAGCTCTGATCACTGCCATAAACAGAGGTCGAGCTAATAAACAGAACATGCTTAATTGTGCTTCTTTCAATTTCACTGCGTAAGTTTTGAAATGCTTCAATGGATTTATTCGTAATATTAATAATCAGTATTTCTGAATTCAAAAACGTTTGAACTTGTGTCGACATCTCCTCAATATCAACGAGATGAGCTTTAAATCCTAACGTCGCTAATTGTTTTGATTTTTCCAACGAACGAGTCGATAAGTGAATGGTTTTCACTACTCCTAGTAAATGCTCTGCTAATGGAAGCCCTAACCAACCGCTCCCTAGAATACTGATTGAAGTATCATGACCCATTAACCTTTCTCCCTAAATACTATTGTTTCTTTTCTTTGTAGTGCATTAGCAACGATATTTTCTTTCTCTATCTCTGTTGATGTCGACCACTCCATTATTTCGTCTAAAGATCGGAAACATCCCATGCAGACATTTTGCTTATCCAGAGTACACTTTTTAATACAAGGCGAAATAGCTTTAATCACATTGCTTCCTTAATAATTTATTCAAATCTATGATGCTGGATTATAATCAGTTACACTTTTACTAATTTAATCCACTATAAAGAGATAAAAATGAAAATAATCCGTTGGTTGTTAGGCCGTTTAATTTTAGCGCTAAATTTTATTTTTTCACCGAAACAACTATCTAGAAGTCCTAGTGAGCAACAAAAAGTGGACCTAGAAACTAAAAATCTACAATTATTTCAATTCGCAGCATGCCCTTTTTGCGTAAAAGTACGTCGAACAATACATAAGAATGCCTTAAATATAAAATTAGTCGATGCTAAAGTGCCTGAGAATAGACAATTACTAATTGATCAAGGTGGGAAAGGAACTGTTCCTTGCTTGCGTATAGAAGAGAATGATCAAGTAACTTGGATGTATGAGTCATCAGATATTATTGATTATTTAGAAAAGAGATTTGCTTAGTTTAAATAAAACAATACTCCCTCATTATATACACTGAGGGAGTCATAAACTGCCTAAGGCGAGCTTAAACCTACCTAAAGCCTCGACCCCTTCTTACTCTCTAATAAGTGCTTGCTGAATTGACTCAATATATTCAACCTGTAAAGGAAGAGAGAAAGCATTCGGTCTTATTTTTTTAATTTTAGGTAATACCTTTTCTAATTTTTCACCGCGCTCTAACAATATTTTAGCGGCGACTATCCCAGTACGACCAGAGCCACCTTTACAATGAATAGCGATGCTTTTTTCATTTTCTAATAAACGATGAATTGCAATTCTTGCAGATTCCCAAGACTCATGAAAAGCAAGATCAGGCTGAGAATCATCTTCAATAGGTAAATGAAACCATGATAGCCCTATTGATTTAGCCAGTTTACCAATATGTTCTAAAGACAGTTTTTTTAGCTCTTCAGTTTCCATTAAGGTAATCACAGCACTAACACCACTACGCTTTAAGTCTTTTAACGAGGCTTCAATCGTTGCTTCTTTTGTACCTGGGCATGGCGTTAATATTAATTTAGCAGAGCTATTTTCAATAGCGAGAGGGAATATAGGATGAGAAGTCATTACAGCACCAATACCAATATAGAAGAAAAAGAAAATACCAATACAATAGCAATTAGCAATGACATATTTATGACGTCATTGCTAATCAGCTAAAAAGGTAATTTAATTATTGCACAGCAAATTGCAACCCTTCACGATAATATACATTTGCTTGTTCACTATCCCCTTGCTCCTCTAAGAGAGAGGCAAGCAAGTTATAATCATTGACGTTAGGTAAAGATTTAACGCTTTCTGTTAAGTGAGAAACAACAGCTTCCGGTTGGTTCTCCTTCAATTTTAAGTAGGCCAATGCTTGATGTACGTAATCTACATATTGTGATTTCTTAAGTTGTTTTTCAAGAAATGCAATTAACTCAGAAGTATCTTCCAATTCAACTTTTTGTAAATATGGCAGTAAAGGTAAAGAAAGTTGGCGATGTAATTTATCTAATAAAAAAGTTTTAGCTAATTCACCACGTCCATTATCAATATAAGCGTTAATAACCGCTTTTTGATAAGTTAACTCTTTACGCATCCAACGAGGAGTCTCATTATGCCAATAATCATCTAATAATTTTCCATCTTCCATCGCAAGCTTCTGGAATAACTGCTGATGTGCTTTTAGCTCTAAGGCATTGAACTCTTGATCGCTAAAGGTCAAGGATTTACGCTGTGTATGCAACAGGTTAATCAATTTTTCCCACTCATTGATAGCAGAATAGGTATCGAGACAATATTGTAAAACTTGTTTATTTTTTGGGAACTCTTCTTCTAACTCATTTAATGTCGCCAATGCATTTTCATACTGGCGAGCATCAAGTTGTAATTCAGCCCAGACTAGGCCAACGGCTAACTTACAACCTGGATGTTCACTTGCTCGCTGTAAATAATCATCACGCTGCTCAAAGTCACCATTTTTATGAGAAGCACGTGCAGCAGAGATATATGTTAATGCTGGCGCTTCTGTTCGTGGAGCAGATTTAGATAATAATTTTTGAGCTTGCTTTGTGTCACCTTCTAATAAAGCTAACATCCCCAAACGGCTATTTTTTTGTGCTTTAAGCGTTTTACGCTGACCAAACCAACCACGAGTATAACGGCTTAAAGAAAACAGTCTGCGTAGGCACCATTCAGCTAATAACAACAAGAAATAGAAGATAGTAATAACGATAATTGCACTAACAATCGTTGTCTCATAAGTTGTATAACTATCAAATGAAATCAGTAAATAGCCTTTATGGGCGCTTAATTCTGGTGCAAAGATCATTGCAGCGATTAAAATAACAAAAATAATCAAAAGACGAATCATAATATTTACTCCGCACTTTCAATAGCAAACACTTTGCTAACGCGTTGCTTTAATATACGAGACAACAATGGAGCACTTTTGAATTGATCTGGGTAAGAAACACTCACTTTTTGCTCACTCAATCGCTTGATCACACTATAAAATTGGCGGTTATTTCTATCTTCCAAATCATAGAAAAGCTCAACTGAGTCCATTGCACTTTTTAAAGCTAGATCATAAATATCTTGCTGCTCTCTATAAACAGCAAACTCCGCTTTAGATAAGTCACTTCTTAGGTTTTCTTTTAAATACCAGGCTTGATCAGGAGAAATAAGTGCTTCAACCGGTTCATCACGGTGATTAATAACAACAAAGTTATTAACAAATGAACTCCATGATTTATTTAGATTAGTTTCCCAGTCTGCAACATCACCAGATACATTTTTATTATCTTTATCTGACACCTCAGGCATCTCTAGCCCAACAACGTTAAGATCATCAACTCGTCCCTGTAATCCTGATAGCGCCAGCACTATGCCATCAATATCGCGCGTTGGTAGCGCTTCTAGCGTATTGATATCTTCAAGTAATGCTCTACGTAAAGGGTTAAGGCTTGGGTCGCCCATTGCGATAATTCGTTTATCAGCAGCTTGTAATAACGCAAGAGAAGATCGTAAATCATGCTCTAACCATAGTTTACGGCCAGATAAGTTAATTAAGTATTCAACTTCAGATAAAATCCAATCGCTTGAATCTCTACTGTTTGCCTCAGCAAATTTTCGTTGTAGTGTTTCAACATCAGCACTAAATAATTTACTTTTATTTTGTTCATCTAACAGTTGTAGGTTTAACTGTTCTATCTGAGTTTTTAATTTATCGGTAGAAGATTTGCTTTGTCTAAGTTTAGCGTTTTGCTGTTCAATTTTAGTGGTTAATTGAGTAGATAAAGCATCTACTTTATGTTGGTAACCACCATTAGCAACGATAGTGTTTTTATAGAGATAAAAACTAAAAGCTAAACAACAAAGAGAAAGTAAAAAGCAAATAATAATCAAAACTATCAATAGTTTGGATTTCTTTTTCGGCTCTTCGACAGTTTTTTGTTCATCATTTACAGCATCATTTGGTTCGATTAATGTCTGCTTTTCAGTATTATTATCAGTCATAACTATCCTATTATAAAACTAATGGGCTATACACTATGGCCATTACCTAAGTTAAAAAACTCAGTTACTTCTTCAGTCTTTAAACTAGGTAACAATACAACATGTTGAGCACCTAACTTATACGCATGATTGGCAACTCGTTGACTAGGAACATAAAGGGTTAATCCTAATAACCATTTTACATCCTTACTTGGTACTAAAGTGAATAGTTGGCTTAAAATTTCTATACTACTGATAATAACACCATTTATGGCGCCTTGTTGCCAATTATTCACCAATTCATGACCATTTAGATCAATTTTTATTCGTTTATAAACTTGAAACAAATCTACTATAGCACCGCGCTCTGCCAATTTCATTTCTAGTAAATCACGACCGCCTTTACCACAAATGATTAAGATTCGTTTCGAATTAATCTGTTTCAAAGCATCGAGCGCTAATACTCCTTCGCTATCAAAGCGGGATTCTGGGCATAGCACAGGTTGACCAGTAACATCCATCAACTGCTTTCTTGTTGACTGACCTACTGCAACATAAGTTGCATCAGGCCAATCATCAGACATTTGTTGATTAGCAAACTTTACGGCATTACCACTAATAGCAATGATAATATCAAAGTCACCAGATGTAATTGAAGAAACCATACTTGAGTCAGACATTGAATTAACCGTCAATAAAGGCTGTGCAATTGCAAAGCAGCCTATACTATTCAATTGACTGGTTAATAAACTAGCATGTGGCTCAAAGCGTGTAACCAATAAACGAGGCTTTAAACTCACTTATAGACTTCACTTAAAATTTCTTTTGCACCTGCACCTAATAATTGTGCCGCCAGTTTTTCACCTAGTGCTTTAGCTTGATCTTGGTGGCCTCTAATTTCTTTTCGGATAATATGAGTCCCATCGACGCTACCTACCAAACCACGTAAGTAAACTTGATCACCATCTAATAGCGCAAAACTACCGATAGGTACTTGGCAACCGCCTTCAAGAGCCAAATTCATAGCACGCTCAGCAGTTACTCGAATAGATGTTTGTTGATGATTTAAAGGCGCTAATAACGCTAGGGTTTGCTCATCATCTAAACGACACTCAATACCAACAGCACCTTGACCAACAGCAGGTAAACTCACTTCAGGTTCAATAAAACTAGCAATACGATTATCCATCTCTAAACGCATTAGGCCAGCAGCAGCAAGAATAATAGCGTCATACTCACCATCATCTAGTTTACGTAAACGAGTATTAACATTACCGCGTAGATCTTTAATAATTAAATCAGGTCGTAATTCTCGAATTTGGCTTTGACGTCTTAAACTGCAGGTACCGACAATCGCACCTAATGGAAGGTCAGAAAGGGTTTTGTATTTATTCGATACAAATGCATCGCGAGGATCTTCACGTTCACAAATAATGCTAAGACCTAACCCTTCAGGAAACTCAACAGGCACGTCTTTCATTGAATGAACTGCAATATCAGCTTTGTTTTCTAACATCGCAACTTCTAATTCTTTAACAAATAGTCCTTTACCGCCTACTTTAGCTAAAGGTGTATCAAGAATGATGTCCCCTTTAGTTTTCATCGGTAACAATTCCACAGTTAAATCAGCGTGATGTTTAAGTAATTCAGCTTTAACAAAGTTAGCCTGCCACATTGCTAATGGACTATGACGTGTTGCAATACGAATAATTTTTTTAGACATAAGAGTCTCTCTAATAAAAAGATAATTTATGCTATCAAATACAAATTAATGATCCATAGAAATATAAAAGAAAATAGAAATCAGTACAAAACAATAACAAGATGGTGCAAATAAACGACACAAACAGTGTTGGTATAATCTTTCATTGGTCACTTCATCGATAAAAAAACATTTGAGGGCGATGAATATTTATCTACATTAATGAATAGAGTGAAAGTTTTTGGCTTGATGCAAGCAGGGAGACTAAAGTCACCGCCCCGAAGTAAAGTGTTGCTTATTGAAGTTAGCCAAAAAATCCCGCAATTAATTCAATCGCTACACCTACAAGAGCACTTGTCGCTTGCTTGATGAATAATACCATTTCCGATAAATATGTGATCTAATTAAGATTCTTACAAAGGAGCTAGTATGAGCCACAATTTTACTGAATTAATTAATGCGACAACCAATGCGAGACAACGACTAAAATTACTCGCAGTCTCACATTTTTTAGAAGGGAAAAGCAGAACTGATATTGCGGCTTTTTTAAAGGTAAGCCGTAGAAGTGTCAACATTTGGATTAAAGCATACCTTCACTCTGGGTTACCAGGTTTAGAAGTAAAGCCTCGCAGTGGAAGACCTCATCGACTCACGCCAGAGCAGCTTGCTAACATAAAGCAATATGTGATTGATAATGCGATAAAATCAGATGGAGGCCGTTTGCAGGGGAAGGATATAAAAGAATATATTGAAACAACATTCGGGGTCACTTATCAAAAAACCAATATTTATCATTTACTCAACAAATTAAATCTAAGCTGGATAATACCAATTCCGTTAAAAATGTGATCTAATGTTTATATTCAAAGGAGATGATATGAATCACGATTTTTCTGGCCTTATTAA
>NZ_JBAKAZ010000023.1:0-47367 GCF_038155185.1 Psychromonas aquatilis | reverse complement strand
GCTGGTTTTCAAGACCAGTGCATTCAGCCGCTCTGCCACCCCTCCGCAGAACGAGATGAATAATACAGAGTTTAGTGCTTGCTTGTAAAGGAACTTTTTGCAAAAAAAAACTGATTGTCGAATATTCAAACAAACCGTTCAAATAAACAACGCCAAAGCCATTTTAAACCGGAAACTAGGTGAGAAAATCTAATTGTGCATGATTTCCACTCGAATACTTATTCATTAGAAAAGAACTAATACTACCCCTAAAAAAATCAGATAATCTGTTGATTAGGTCGGTTATAACAGGGTTATTTTCTATACTGCCCTACTTTTCTCATTGTTCCTTGCTAATAAATGACCGTATTTTTTAAAAATTTAAGCTTCATTACTCATAAATATTGTTGCAACGTGCTAGCTACTGTATCCTACAGCCCTTATTATTCCATTTTTAATTGCAGGCAGACTGAATATGCAAGAGTTATACAATCCTAAAGAGATTGAAGCTAAATTCCAAAAATATTGGGAAGACAATCAATCATTTAAAGCGACAGAAGACCCATCAAAAGAGAAATACTACTGCCTCTCTATGTTCCCTTACCCAAGTGGCAAATTACACATGGGGCACGTGCGTAACTACACTATCGGCGATGTAGTTTCTCGCTTCCAACGTATGCAAGGCAAAAACGTAATGCAGCCAATGGGCTGGGATGCGTTTGGTTTACCAGCTGAAAATGCAGCAATTAAAAACAATACAGCACCTGCTGGCTGGACTTACGAAAATATCGCCTACATGAAAACCCAACTTAAACAGCTAGGTTTTGGTTATGACTGGAGCCGTGAATTAGCGACTTGTCAACCTGAATACTACCGTTGGGAACAGTGGTTCTTCACTAAACTATTAGAAAAAGATTTAGTATACAAAAAAATGGCAACCGTAAACTGGGATCCAGTTGACCAAACGGTATTAGCCAATGAGCAAGTAATTGACGGACGAGGATGGCGCTCAGGTGCTGTTGTTGAGCAAAAAGAGATCCCACAGTGGTTCATTAAAATCTCAGCTTACGCACAAGAATTATTAGATGATTTAGACCAACTAGAAGAGTGGCCTGAGCAAGTACGTACCATGCAGAAGAACTGGATAGGTCGTTCTGAAGGTATCGAGATGGACTTTAAAGTGGCAAACAGTGATGAGACTTTCTCTGTTTACACAACACGTCCTGATACAGTAATGGGTGTGACATATGTTGCTGTCGCAGCACAACACCCGTTAGCACTTGAAGCAGCAAAATCAAACCCTACATTAGCAACCTTCTGCGAAAGCTGTAAAAACGTTAAATTAGCAGAAGCTGATTTAGCAACTATGCCTAAAGAAGGTGTAGATACAGGCTTAAAAGCAATCCACCCTATTACTGGTAAAGAAGTACCAATTTGGACGGCTAACTTTGTATTAATGGGTTACGGCTCTGGTGCGGTTATGTCAGTTCCTGCACATGACCAACGTGATTTTGAGTTTGCTAAGCAATACGGTTTAGATATTAAAGCGGTGATCAAACCTGCAGATGCAGAGGTTGATGTTAGCGCTGAAGCATACACTGAAAAAGGTGTTTGTTTTAACTCTGGTGATTTCGCAGAACTAGAAGGTTTAACCTTTGAAGCAGCATTTGATGCCGTTGAAGCTAAATTAGTCAGTGAAAATAAAGGTAAGCGTCAAGTTAACTTCCGTCTGCGTGACTGGGGTGTTTCTCGCCAACGTTACTGGGGTGCACCAATTCCAACATTAACATTGGAAGATGGTACCGTAGTACCTGTACCAGAAGATCAATTACCTGTTGTATTACCTGAAGATGTGAAAATGAATGGTATTACTTCACCAATCAAAGCAGATTTAGAGTGGGCAAAAACAACTTACCAAGGTCAACCTGCAACACACGAAACAGATACTTTTGATACCTTTATGGAATCAAGCTGGTACTACGCACGTTACTGTTCACCACAAAGTGATGACCAGATGCTTGACCCAGAAAAAGCAAACTACTGGTTACCAGTAGATCAATACATTGGTGGTATTGAACATGCGATTTTACACCTTCTATACTCGCGCTTCTTCCATAAACTATTACGTGACTTTGGATTAGTAAATAGCGATGAGCCATACAAGAAGCTATTAACGCAAGGTATGGTATTAGCAGACGCTTATTACTATGAAGATGAGAAAGGCGGTAAAGTTTGGGTTGCACCAACAGATGCAATCACAGAAACAGACGCGAAAGGTAAAGTCATTTCTGCAAAAACAGCTGATGGTCAAGAATTGGTTTATGACGGCATGAGCAAGATGTCTAAATCAAAAAATAACGGTATTGACCCACAGTTAATGATTGATAAGTACGGCGCGGATAGCGTACGTTTATTCATGATGTTTGCTGCGCCTTCAGACCAAACACTTGAATGGTCTGACTCTGCATTAGAAGGTTCTTTACGTTTCCTTAAACGCTTATGGAAATTAGCATTTGACCATGTTCAAGCTGGTGATGTGGCAGAGTTAGATGTGAAAGCATTTAATGACAACCAAAAAACATTGCGTAGAGAAGTACATAAAACCATTGCTAAAGTAAGTGATGATGTTGGTCGTCGTCAAACATTCAATACTGCTATTGCTGCGGTAATGGAACTGATGAACAAACTAACAAAAGCACCAACAGCTGATGCGCAAGATCGTGCAATTTTACAAGAAGCACTGATTGCTATCACTAAGTTGCTATCACCAATCACTCCACATATTTGTGCTGAATTACACACATTATTAGGCTCTGAAGGTGATATTCTATGTGCACCTTGGCCAACAGTAGATGAATCAGCATTAGTTGAAGATTCGAAACTAATTGTGGTACAAGTAAATGGTAAGTTACGTGCAAAAATAACAGTGCCAGCAGATGCTTCACAGGAACAAGTTGAAGCTCAAGCGAACGCTGAAGAAAACGTAAATAAATTTACGGAAGGTAAAACAGTACGTAAAATCATTTACGTACCAGGTAAACTACTTAACATCGTTGCTAATTAAGCGTTAACGACTAACAAGTAGCAAACCTTAATAGAAATAAAAACCTCTTACCTTGAATGGTAAGGGGTTTCTTATTAATAATAATGATGACAATAAACTTTGTTCTTATATCCAAAAGTTAAACATTAAAAAGGCTTTTACTATGCATTCACTCTCTTCTCAAGCTTTTTACCGTAAAGCCACTTTGATCATGGCTTTTGTTTCTACCTTAGTATTAACTGGTTGTGGATTTCATTTAAAAGAAAACAATGGTTTAGTTGAAAAATTTCCAGAGGTTTACTTACAAACACCTGACCCTAAAAGTGATTTAACACGCTTAATGAAGTTACGCTTACGTGGTGCGAATATAAAAATATTAACGCAGCCCTCCCCTGATGTAGCCGTCATCCATTTAATTTCTGAAAGTCAGACAGAACGTACAATCTCACTCTATGCTAACGCACAAAATGCGGAAAAAGAGATAGGTTATACAATGAAGTACTCACTAAAAATGCCTAATTACACGGCAAAGAATTTCAGTGTCAATTTATACCGTGATTTCTTATATAACTCGAATCAAGCATTAGCTAAATCGCGAGAAGCAGAGCTGCTATTAAAAGAGTTACGAGTGATTGCAGCAGATCACGTGATAACTAATATGCTCAGTATAAAAAACGAAGCAACTGAGTAAAGGTTAATGCGCATATACCCAGATCAACTTGCTAATCAAATTAAGCAATCTTTGCCTAGTTGCTGTCTAATTTTCGGTGATGATGCGTTATTGAGTATTGAGGCTTTAGATCAAATTCACGCGCAAGCAAAGCAGCATGGCTTTTTAGAACGTTTTAGCTATAGTCTCGATGGAAATTTCGATAAAGATCAGATTTTTAGCCAGTTTAATACCCTCTCGCTTTTTTCTGAAAAGCAGATCATAGAGTTAACGCTGACTAAAACCACCAAAGAAAACACTGATTTTATTCGTGAAATCACACCATTACTTAATCCTGATATATTGCTGATATTAAAAGGCCCTAAGCTAAATCAACAACAATTAAAAAGTGTTTGGTGCAGCCAGTTGGAAAAACAAGGGTTGCTGATTTCCACCAATGCGTTACTTCCAAATCGTTTCCCTCAATGGATATTTCAGCGCTTAAAGTCTGTTGGCTTAAGTGCAGATAATGAAGTTATCAATTTTTTAGTCTTGCATTTTGAGGGTAATTTATTAGCCGCAAAACAGGAAATTGAAAAACTATCGATCCTGTTTCCCAAACAGTCTTTACATTTAACACAAGTAGAGCAAAGCATCACCACTCATAATCACTTTAATGTGTTTCAATGGATTGATAGCTTATTAGCAGGCGATAAAGCACGTAATGCACGCATTATGAAGCAATTGCAAGCAGAAGGCACTGAACTGCTTTTATTAAGTGCAACCTTAGCCAATGAAATTAGCAAGTTACTCTCTTATTCATATCAACTAAAAGAGATGCCCATTGCAGCATTATTAGCACAACAAAAGCCTAAATTATGGGATGCTAAACGAGAGTTGCTAACAAAAGCGTTGACCCGTTTAAAGGCTCCTCAATTAGAAGACATGCTAATTCAATGTGCTCAATTAGAAGTCTCTGTGAAAGTTGAAAATAAAACCGACACTTGGTTGCAACTTAATGCCATTTGTTTTCAGTTTTTGAAATAGAGGAATGAATGAATAAAGTAAACGGTGCTGCGATAGGCTTTTTAGGAGGGACTTTTGATCCGATTCATTTTGGTCACCTTCGTCCTGCAATAGAAATTCAACAAGCACTTAATCTTAAGTCGCTTTTTTTAATGCCGAATTACATCGCACCACATAAAGCGAAAAGCTTAGCCAGCACCCAACAACGTATTGATATGGTGAAACTTGCGATTCAAGATACCCCCTCTTTGCAAATTGATACACAAGAACTACTTCGTAATTCACCTAGTTATACTATAGAGACTCTAAAATTATTAAGGCAGCAACACCCCACTACTCCGATTTGCTTTATTATGGGAATGGACTCTCTCATCAATTTTGATACTTGGTATCAATATCAAGAGATCTTAAATTATTGTCATATTGTCGTTAGCCACCGACCAGGCTGGAAACCACAGTTTAATGAGGTAGTGACGACGTTATTATCTGCTCACCAGACAACTGATAGTAAACAACTTCACCTTACGCTCTGTGGTAAAATTTACTTTCAAAAAACCACTCAGTTAGCTATATCATCGTCTCAAATAAGAGAGCTCGCGGCACAACACAATAGCATTCAGTTTTTAACGCCTGCCGTGGTTTGTGAATACATTCAAACACAGCAATGTTATGCTCCTGATAATAAAACAGCGACTGAATAAACATTATTTGGTAACGCTACAGCGATAACCGTTTAAAGGACCTAATATGACTCAACCAGAGATCACAAAAGCACAACTTATTGAGACATTAACATTATGGGATCAAAAAAAGATAGATAACGCACAACTGCAGGACTGGATGGTGACACACTTTGATCCACCAGAAACCTTAATTGGTGAAGCTGAGCCTGAACTTGTACAGGAAGCGATGCATATTATTATGAATGAATATGAGTTAGCTAAATTAGATAAATTCAAGCAAGAAGGTTATCAATATGCAATGCAATTACTGCAATGCACTGAAGAAAATTTTGAACAGTTAAGACATCAATTTATTCATCGAGGCTTTGCAGACTAATAATGCAGTTTAGATAGGCAGACGTTCTGCCTTACTTTTTGGTGATAATAAAACACACAATGAAGTAATTGCGCTTATTATAAGTGCTTATGCATTTTATAATAGGCTACTTTATTTTTATAGAAAATGTCACCTTCTGCTTCAAAGCCAAACCTTTGATAAAAACCAAGTGCTGAGGCTCTTGCATCAAACCACAAGTAATCTATCCCTTGTCGCTTTAAGATTGTTATCAGGTGTTCGATCATAACAGAGCCAACGCCTTTACCTTGCAATAAAGGAAGCGTTGCAAATTTTCTCAACCTCGCAGACTTTGCATCTTGATCAATATAAATTGATGCCACACATATTAATGTGCTTTTATTTAACACACCAAAATGCAAAGCATCAATATCTCCTGGCACCTGACAAAACTCAAGAGGCTCATTTGGCCATAACACCTGATGACGAATAGGTAATGTTTGTTGCCAATCAAGGGCAACTAACTGCAAATCCATCATTCAATCATCAGAAGGATCATGCTGACAAGACCAGCAGACTTCAAAAGCGGCATCATTCTTTTCATTACAATGCTCACAAACCCACTCTGCATTTAATTTTGTAGATTGTGATAAGGCAACAATTGATTTTGCTTTTTCAAAATCGGCATCTTCATAAACCCATACTTCAGGCCAACAATCAAATGTTGAAACTTCTCCCATCGCACCTTTAGCAAATTCATTCTTGAGAAAAGTAGCAATCCCTTCAGCTTCAATAATATTTTTAATATTACTCACTAGAAACTGATTTTCATGGGTATAAACAAGTTTCATAACATTTCCGCCACACTATGGGTTAATAACAGTAACTGCAATGACCTAAAAGCAATAAGTTAATCAGCAAACACTTCCATCTCTTCGCCAATTTTCTTTCTCATTTCCATCAACTTCTTAGCTGTCTCATTCTGTCTAATGTCTTCTTCTGATTCAGGCACCCACTGCGGTACTTGTTCAGAATGACCATTCTGATCAACTGCAACCATAATAACAATACAGTTTGTTGTTAGACGTCTATTAAGCGACTTTGGATCACATGCATTAACTTCTAAAGCAATATGCATTGAAGATTTACCTGTATAGATAACCTTTGCATCCACTTCTACTAAACTGCCTACATGGATAGGTGCAATAAAACGAATACCACCAGCATAAGCAGTTACACAGTAGCGTCCACTCCAACCAGCAGCACAAGCATAAGCCGCTAAATCAATCCATTTCATCACGGCACCGCCATGCACTTTCCCACCAAAATTCACATCTTGTGTTTCTGCTAAAAATCTTAGGGTTATATCTCGTTGTGGTTTTTTCATTGTTTTTCTCTAAATTTGACAAGTAATGTAAATTTATATCCTTAACAGGAAGTTAGCAAATAATTAATGAGTAATTCACAAAACAACTTACTCTAAAGTGCTAAGGTGATAAAATTTTAGTTTTTAAGGTGTATTACTCATTATATTTGTTGATTAAGGCTTTTTAATACTAAGCAATCTTCTGATTCAGAGGTTTTACAATTATGCACCATAGTCAGTAACTCCTCTTCTAAGGACTGAAGCTGCTCTATTTTTTGTCGTACCTCTTTTAAATGGTGTTCGACAATGTCATCTGCTTGATGTTTTTTATGCTTTTGACAATGCCTTAGGTGCAATAACTCCCTTACCTCCTCTAGGCTAAACCCCAAAGAGCGGCAATGACATATAAATTGCAAAGACTGATATTGATGGTCTGTGTATTGTCGTTGGTTTCCAGCACTGCGTTGTGCTTTATCCAACAAACCAATCTCTTCATAATAACGAATGGTTGGCACTTTACAATTTGTCTTTTTACTAAGTTGTCCAATTGAATATATCATCGTAATCAACCTCATTTATTTTAAAAGAAAGCTTGAACCTCTAGTTACTAGAGGTTGTATAGTCAGTTTATTACTGAAAATATATAAATCAAGAAGGAGTAGTATATGGCTGGTTGTTGTGATCATAAAGTGGACTTCACAGGTATCGATCCCATTTACAAACGCATTTTAATTGCTGTTATTTTAATTAATGTCATCATGTTTGTTGTTGAGATGTTTGCTGGCGTTAAATCAAATTCACAAGCTCTTCAAGCTGATGCATTAGACTTTTTGGGGGATACGCTCACTTACGGTATTAGTTTATGGGTTATTGGGAAAGCCTTATCTTTAAGAAGTAACATCGCGTTGATAAAAGGAGTAAGTCTATTCTTAATGGCAATATACGTATTAGGGTCAACCCTTTACAAATTGTTTTTTAGTCAGACGCCGGACCCAACTATCATGGGTAGCATCGCTATTTTAGCGTTTATCGCTAATGTAATCAGTGTCCTATTGTTAATGAAATATAAAGATGGAGACGCTAATGTGCGTTCAGTTTGGTTGTGTAGTCGTAATGATGCCATTGGCAATTTAGTGGTATTACTGGCTGCTTCCGGCGTATGGGCTACAAAAAGTCCATTACCGGACCTTATTGTTGCAGGTTTTTTAGCCGCCTTATTTTTAAGTTCTGCGAAACAAATTATCGAGCAGGCACTTAAAGAGAAAAAACAGTCAGTCAATACGGCCAACAAACACAAACATCACTGTAGTACAGATTAATCTACAAGCACGAGCAGTAAAAATAGTATTGAGAGCAAGCTGCTTCGCAACCACTTAAAAAAGCTCCGTAACACTGACTAATACTCATTATAGTAAATAAGTGCTGTAGATGTTGCGCAGAAGAAGTGGCTTAGCTTAAGGCGTAATTTGAGCCTTTCGTCGATTAACTTCGTTAATAGTCTGTCGGAGAATTAACGATAAGGTGCTAATTCTTTAATAGCTATTCTATTTGCAAAAATCACAATGAAGAAATAAGTTATTTTAACAAATAAAATCGATCTGTTAATTAGTGTGATTGGTATAAATGACACTTATAACGCTCACGTTTATAAGGTGTATTTCCCTAGTACATCGATCTAATGATAGATTGCTAATTAATATAGTGCAGCGTCATAGACTAGGTTAATATATTTACCTAGTTAGCTGATAACAATCAAAAATAAAGCGAGAAATTACTATGCAACCAACGTTATATTCGTTTAGACGCTGTCCATATGCGATGCGAGCAAGACTAGCGATTGCGGTAAGCGAACAAAATGTTTTATTAAAAGAAATAGTACTTAAACATAAACCCGAAGAGCTATTAGCGATATCCCCTAATAAGACTATCCCTGTTTTAGCATGCGATGATCAAGTTATAGATGAAAGTCTAGAAATTATGGTATGGGCTTTATCCAAAAACGATCCTAAACAATGGTTACAAGCACCATTAATGGAAATGTTATCACTGATTGATTTAAATGACTTTGAATTCAAAGGTTGGCTGGATAAATATAAATACGCAGATCGACATCCCGAATATCAACAGTCTTATTATAGAGAAGAAGCTGAAGAGTTTTTAATGCAATTAGAAACACGCTTACAACAAAATAGATATCTTTTTTCAGAACACATTAGTTTAGCTGATATGGCTATATTCCCTTTCATTAGACAATTTTCAATGGTCGAGCCTGCTTGGTTTGAACAAAGTAACTATCCCATGGTCAAACAGTGGTTATCTGAATTAATCAATAGCGATCTATTTATCAGTTGTATGAAAAAATACCCAATTTGGTTAGAATCAGGCGAGGCTTTTTTGTTTCCAAATAAATAAAAGGAACTTTTTATGGGTAATAAACCGTCAAGTTATAATACATTGAGCAAAATACTGCACTGGGGTTCAGCTATCACAGTGTTTGGTTTATTTGCTGCTGGTTACTGGATGGTTGATTTATCTTATTATAGCGAATGGTATAACACAGCTCCCCATTGGCATAAATCAATGGGTATTCTCCTGTGTTGCGTGACTATTATTCGTCTATTGTGGAAAGTCCTTTCACCCGCGCCTGCTATATTAGGCTCACCGCTTGAGAGAAAAGCGGCGATTTCTGCACACCACCTTCTATACCTTTTATTATTTACTTTATTTACAACGGGTTACCTAATCTCGACTGCAGATGGTCGCGGTATTGATGTATTTGATTGGTTCGAAGTCTCTGGAATGGGATCTTTTTTTGAAGACCAAGAAGACCTTGCAGGATTAGTTCATCGATATACAGCTTATACAGTAATGGGGCTAGTGAGTATCCATGCCATTGCTGCTTTAAAACATCACTTTATCAATAAAGATAATACACTTAAAAAAATGCTTTAAACTCAATTTACTGAATAAGGAACTTACATGAAAAAGATCATCATCGCATCCGCACTAAGTGCTGCTATCACATTGCCGATGTCAGCAATCGCTGCTGACTATAAGGTAGATACTAAAGGAGCACATGCTTCAGTTAATTTCAAAGTTAGCCATCTAGGTTATAGCTATATCGAGGGACGATTTAACACGTTTGAAGGACAGTTTAGCTACGATGCAGATGCAATAGAAGCATCTAAAGTAAATATCAGCGTCGATACAACAAGCTTAGATTCGAATCATGCAGAACGAGATAAACACCTGCGTGGTGATGACTTTATCGATGCTAGCCAATTTTCAACAGCGACTTTTGTGAGTACTAAAGTAGATAAAAAAGCAGATGGAGGTTTAGCTATAACCGGTGATATGACACTTCATGGCGTGACTAAATCGATTGTTGTAGATGCTAACTTCATTGGCGAAGGCAAAGACCCTTGGGGTGGATACCGAGCTGGTTTTGAGGGCAAAACACGTTTACAGGTGGCTGATTTTGGTATTAAAGAAATCGGCGCTTCCACTTATGTGGACTTAACGATTCAACTTGAAGGTATTCGTCAATAACCTCTTATCAACTTGGGCTTATATTTATTTAAGCCCAACTTTCGCTTGTTATCTTCTATTTATTATTTTCAATTCAATCATATAGGTACTTAACAGTAGGCTTTAAATAAAAAACACGTTACACTTTTTTCTACTTAGTCATAAGGTGAAAAATTATGAAATTAGAGAAAGAAAGCAATTTAAATACAAATAAAAAGTCTCAATCTCATTTAAATACACTCCCGTCTGACCTTTCTATCAAAGATATCTGGTTAGCACGTTTATCAGATGAGCCTAATCAAAATAGACGGCTTGACCAAAGAAGTGTTTTCCAACGAGACAAAGCACGCGTTCTGCATTCTGCCGCTTTTAGACGACTCCAATCTAAAACACAAATTCATAATAATGGATTAAGTGACTTTTACCGTACCCGATTAACGCACTCCTTAGAAGTAGCGCAAATAGGCTCTGGTATTATTGCCAATCTGAAGAAAATACAACCTGAATTCAAACCACTATTGCCTAGCTACAATTTAATTGAAACCATTTGTTTAAGTCATGATATTGGACACCCACCTTTTGGACATGGCGGAGAAACAGCACTTAATTATATGATGGCAGACCATGGTGGTTTTGAAGGTAATGGGCAAACCTTTAGAATACTAACCCAGCTTGAACAATACACTGAGCACAATGGAATGAACCTAACACGACGTAGCTTATTGGGTGTTTTAAAGTACCCACTTTGCTTAAGTGAGCTTAGCGCCCCCTATCCAGAAAATGACACCGGTAACTTCCGTCAATTAAAAGCTTCTGAGTGGGTTCCTGCAAAAGGCATTTATGACATTGATAAAGGCCTATTAGAAGACGTTCTTTCCCCTTTATGTGAAAGTGATCGACTACTGTTTGCCAGCACCAGAACACCTGAGAACACTTGTAAACAACATTTAAAGTCTAAATATAAATCTTTCGATTGTTCGATCATGGAGATTGCAGATGATATTGCCTATGGCGTGCATGATTTAGAAGATGCAATTGCCATGGGGATTATTCATAAAACGCTATGGCAGGAAAAAGTCATTCCGCAGTTACTTGAGATTAAGGACTTTTGTTTAAGAGATAAAATACAATCATTAACTGACAACTTATTTTCAACGCAGCACTTTAAGCGCAAAGATGCCATTGGCTCATTGGTTAATGCACTGATCACCTCTATCAATATCCAATTAGTGGATAAGAAGTTTAAAGAGCCTTTATTAGCCTACAATGCTTACTTAGATACCGCAATGTTCAATGTGCTAGAGATATTGAAAAAATTTGTATTAGAATATGTTATTCACAGCCCAGATTTGCAAATACTAGAGTATAGAGGACAGCAAATTGTGATGGAGTTATTTGAAGCTTTTGAATCTGGTCCAACACGATTCCTTCCTGAAAAAGCGAGAGCATTGTGGGCATCATATGATGGTGATGTATCTCGACAACAACGTGTTATAGCAGACTATATTTCTAGCCTCACTGATAATCACGCATTACGCTTACATGCGAGTTTATTCAGTAGTAATCAAACCGCACCGATGATTGGTGAGCACGCTTTTTAAATAAGCACCAAAAAATTTGTAAAAAAATGGAGCATTAATGCTCCATTTTTATTGTTTGTATTTATGACTACAAGGATCAGTTACTTTAAAACGATTTAGGTATGAAGTAACTGTCTTTGTTTTATTTATCGTTCAGGCCTTTAACTTTCGCTATCAACACCTTTCATATTTCGATACGCTAATGCGATGGGATACCCTCGCTGCTCAGTGTAAAGCTCAGAACGCTCAGTAATCACTTGGTCATCAAGAGAGTGGGTAATAGGAAATAACCTAGCACCTAGTTTATCTGAACTTACAAAACCTAACTCGCATAGTTTTTCAGTGATCGCATCTGCACTTGAAAGTACTGAAGAGGCCTTTACTATTTCACAACGAGCATAATTATTCGCTTCAAAAGAAACACCTGCTGCACGTAAATTAGCGTCTTCACCAGGTATTTGTTGTGCCCCAAATAAAGGTTTTCCAGCAACTGTCGCATCTTTAAAAGCAGGGATATATTGAGAAATATGCTCGATAGCAAGTTGACCTCGTGTCTCGATCTCTTGTGCTAACCACCCTGTATCTATTTTACGTAAAAACTTAGCATCTAATTGCGGTTGAGAACTATTGTTAGTATTTTCTACTAAGCCGTCTTTAAACAGCGTAATATCTTTGGTCATACCGTGCAATTGTACTAAGTTACCAGGGTACGGTGTAAATTGAGCCATTCCCTGAGGTGTGCCTCGTGTGCCATGAATAATAACTTCTGGCCAAAAGCCACCAGTCCCCTGCCAATGAGTGACATAAGCAGCCTTAAACTCTACTAAACGGTCACGATGAAAACCTGCTAAATCATCTATCTCACCCGTTTTGAACCCGGCAGCGTTAATCACATAATCAAATTCATGCTCATCTTCTACATCACCTTCAGTGTAACCTAACTGCCACTTATCTGACTGCTGCGTTAGTTTGGTTACCTTACTGTTAAGGTGAATTTGGCAGTTGGCATTTTTTTCTAATGATAATGCAGCTGTTGCACCTAAACGAAACACATTCCAACCAAACTCTTGCACCAGTACCACTGGAAACTTCAACAAAGATAAATCAGTATGTTTGGCAAAAGGAATGAGCCATTGATCAGCCGTTTTTGGCACCGCTTGCTCATCTAAAGTAGCAAGGTGCTGCAACTCTTCTAATTCAACTAAACGATAATATTCACTGACTTCACCCAGCACTTTATTGTTACTGTCTTTATCAATTAACTTTTGATATTCATTTTGCAGCAAGGTCAAACGTGGTAACAGATCCAAGGGTTGCCCTGCATCATGTTTTGGTACTGCAATGACAGTCGGTCGGTAATCAATTGAGTCAGGGTACAGACGTAACGCCTCTATCGACTCCTCTAACAGCGTAATACATTGCTCGTCAGGTATTTCTCGGTATAAATTACCACCTGCATGCAAGTGGCAAATTGGCGGCCCATTAACGAGGCTGGTGCTCTTCTCAAATAAATCTATTTTTAATCCAATTTCACTCAGGTACAGAGCAATCGATGCCCCTGCAATGCCACCGCCTATTACTGCAATTTTTTTATCAGACATATCGCTTCTAGTCACTATTAAACCGTTCATATTTGCGTAAAAAAGAGGGAAACTAATCAGTTAAACCTAATTAATTAGTGTCCTAAAGTGTTGCAATGATATTTGCAAAATCATCAAAGCTTACGTCAGGCCTATGCTCGTTAATATCTTCACCATAGTTATAACCATAGGTTAAACCGATGCTCTGCATGTTCGCTGCATTTGCAGCTAAAATATCGTTTTTAGAATCACCGACCATCACACACTGCTCTACTGTAACGCCTAACTTTTCACAAGCATAGTGCAAAGGCAATGGGTCGGGTTTACGTTTCTCTAGGCTGTCTCCACCCACTAATAGCGAAAATAAGCCATTCAATGATAAACCGTCTAGAATTGGCTGAATAAAGTCATAAGGTTTATTAGTTACAATCGCAAGTTGATAACCTTTATCCTTCAATGCGTGAAGAGATGGCACAACATTAGGATAAGTAACTGTATCAACACAAAGATTTTTCGCGTAGAAATCTAAGAAAATAGCTAACGACTTTTCTAATAACGCAGGGTCTAAATCAGGATCAATCTCTGTTTGTCCAGATAAACCACGTTGAACTAAAACACTTGCGCCATTACCTACCCAAGAACGAATAATAGTCGGTGATATCTCTTCTCGGCCGATACTGGTTAACATATGATTAATAGCAAGTGCTAAATCTGGTGCACTATCGATTAACGTGCCATCTAAATCAAATAAGATTGCTTTTTTATCTATGAATCTCAAGAGTAACTCCTAATTTTTATTATTATATTTGAGGAAATGAGCTGACATTCATAGTCTAATACGGGTGGTTTTCCCATTAAGCTCACTTATTTTTATTAATTATTTAACTTATTTTCTCATTCTTATAAAAATAGGCAATTTATGCTTCAAAATTACCATTATTCGAACCTGAATCTTGGTCATCATCTTTAGCTTCTGGCTCATTATCTGTTGTTTCTGATACAGAGACGCCCACGCCACAAATTTGACGATAAATAATACCTAACAAATTAATAGAAAATGGAATAACAAAAAATAGCCCTAGACCAGACGTGATTGCACCAAACGCTAACAGAGTAATAAAAATAATAAGTAAAACACTAAATTGTCCAATATTTTTATGAACCAATTTAAAAGACAGTTTTAAAGCATTAAGCGGAGATACTTGTTTTTCTGCAATAAGAGGATAAACCAAGCAAAAAGACATTTTTAAATACAATAAAGCAACAATCGATAACATAAAGCCAAGATCGCCAAACACTAACGTTAACAGTTTACCAATCGCATTAGTGACTAACGTTATCATTAACGCCGCAAGGGAGAGCTTTAGAATTATTTTGAAGTAGTTAAATAGATGAAGCGAATTAGTTTTTAAGCCAATTGAGTGATGAACACCCATCATCATTAAACCGGTCATTAATGGAGGAGCGACAAGGATTGAAGCAACAAAAAACACACCAATCACCATCGGATCATTAAGTGAATTTAGATCGACTATCATCAAGCTCGCCAATGTGAAAAAGACGACCATAATAAAAATACAAGCACTTAATAACGGTAAAAAGTTTTTTTTAGTAACTTGAAACGCATCAGATAGCAATTTTTTTAAATCGAAACGATAACCTTCGACTAGTGACTTTTTAATATCACCACCCAATATAAAATTTTTTGAACTCATAACAGCCAACTTCCCCAAAATGAATAATAGCGCTTTTCAATAGCAAATCATTGTAGGTTGTTCTGTTAGCAATTCAAGTATATTAAGGCTATATGATGCTTATTTAAAATAACAATAGCACGCTAACGCTTTCATTTTATTTATAATAGTAACTTTTTGACTAATGCAGGTACTTGCTCACTGGCTTTACCTTGTAAAACGCTATCAAAATGACTATGTAAATCGCTTAGCTCAAGGTTAACCTCTACTGTCTCTGCTCCAACGCTATGCGCCTCTTCTACAAAACCAGCAGCAGGATAAACAGTTCCAGAAGTACCAATTGAAATAAACAGATCTGCTTGAGCAAGTTGATGGTAAATCATATCTAAACCGATAGGCATTTCTCCAAACCATACAATATGTGGCCTTAAAGGTAATGGGTATTGGCAGCAGGTACAAACATCATTACTGGTTAGATCTGCTTTCCATGGAATAATCTGATTGGTTTTAGCACAACGCGCTTTTAATAGCTCACCATGCATATGAATAACATTCTTTGAACCGGCTTGTTCATGTAAGTTATCGATATTTTGCGTGACCAGTAAGAACTCACCATCAAACTGTCTCTCTAACTCAGCTAAGGCATAATGCGCAGCATTGGGCTTGCTTCCGCCATGACAAAAGTCTTTACGACGTTGATTATAAAAGTCCAGTACAAGTTCAGGGTCGCGTTTATAGCCATCCAACGTAGCAACATCTTCGAGTTTATATTTTTCCCATAATCCATCTTTAGCTCGGTAAGTTTTAATGCCAGATTCAGCAGAAATACCCGCCCCAGTTAATACAACGATATTTTTGTACTTACCCATTGTTTGTCCCTACGAAAATATAAACAAGTTGAATTGTAATATGAAAGTAAAAATAATTTGTGTTTTAGTTCATATCCTCCGGATTTTTAGACAAAAAAAAGCCGCAGAGCGGCTTTTTTAAAATGATATCGTAAATTATTTTCACAGAGTAAGGAAAAACAAAGGTTATTCTTTTGCCTTATCTGCCAAGCTAGTTTCCACTAGCTCTTTTAGCTTCTGACCCGCTTTAAAGGTAACAACCCGTCGGGCTTGGATAGGAATATCTTCACCAGTTTTTGGGTTACGTCCAGGACGCTCCCCTTTATCCTTAAGTTCAAACCCACCAAAACCTGAAATCTTAACTGGCGAACCAGATTCAAGCGTTGATTTTATTTCTTCGAAGAAAGACTCAACAAACTCTTTTGCTTCTCGTTTGCTTAATCCTATTTCTTCCGATAAGTGTGCTGCTATTTCAGCTTTTGTCAGTGCCATAAATTAATCTCTCAACGATGCATTAAACTCCGAAGAAACTGCTTCAACGATTGCATTCACACTCTCAGCAATTTCTTGTTCTTCTAAGGTACGTGTCGAATTTTGTAAGATCAAGCCTATTGCTAAGCTTTTCTTACCTTCCTCTACACCTGCGCCTTGGTATACGTCAAACAAGTTTATGCTAACTAGATCAGAACCGCCAATTTTTTCTATAAATTTTAAGACCTTACCAGCATTTACTTGCTCATCTACTACAAAAGCCAAGTCTCGGCTGTTTGCTGGGAATTTAGAAAGTCCTGTTGCTTTAGGTAGCTGGCGATTTAAAATTGCATCAATTTCAATTTCAAATACAATCGCTTGGCCTGTTAATGAAAACGGTTTTTTCAAGCTTGGATGCAAGCTGCCAATGTAACCAATATTCACACCATTGCGATAAATACCTGCTGATTGTCCAGGGTGTAATGCACTGTGTTTTTCAGCAACGAATTCAAAACTAGATGCATCTACAGCTAGGTCTAGCACGGCTTCCAGGTCAGCTTTAAGATCAAAGAAGTCAACCGCACGATTTTCAATTGACCAATGTTCATCATGCGTATTACCAATAATAACCGCTGACAACATTGCTTGTTGACGAATACCATTTTCAGCATTTTCATCTTTAATAAAACGTAAACCTGTTTCAAATAAACGAACACGACCTTGCTGACGCTTTTGATTTTTAGAAACACTTTCTAATAACCCAGACCATAAACTAACACGCATTGCTGACATATCTTTAGAGATCGGATGTGGTAACACCAATGCATCTGATTCTGGGTGTAATTTCAGTTGCTTGTCTGGATCAACAAAGCTGTAAGTGATTGCTTCTTGATACTCACGATTTACTAATACATCACGAATTTTAGATAATTTTAAACGTGATTCATTATGTGCTGGCATAGTAAGTGCAGCTTGAGGAGCAATATTTGGGATGTTGTTGTAACCGAATACACGTGCAACTTCTTCAATTAGGTCTTCTTCAATTTCCATATCAAAACGGTAGCTTGGTGCAATTGCAGACCAACCTTCAGGCGTTTCTGTTACTTCACAACCTAATTGCGATAGAATTTCTTGAACACGCTCTGCATCAATTGAAATACCGATTAAACGATCTAACTTGCTACGACGTAAAGTAATGGTTGCCTGTTTAGGTAAGTTTGCTTCACTCACAGCTTCTGTAATCGGGCCAACTTCACCACCACAAATATCTACTAATAACTGCGTAGCACGTTCCATTGCAGTTGCTTGTAATAGCGGGTCAACACCACGCTCGTAACGATGTGAAGCATCTGTATGTAAACCGTAGCTACGTGCACGACCAGCAATTGCTAATGGTGCAAAGAAAGCACTTTCTAAGAAAATATCAGTTGTACCTTCTTGAACACCAGAGTCTTGACCGCCAAAAATACCCGCCATTGCTAGCGCTTTTGACTGATCTGCAATCACTAATGTATCTGCATTTAATTTAACTTCTTTACCGTCTAGTAGCGTCAATGCTTCGTCTTGATTAGCTAAACGAACTTCGATACCACCTTCAAGCTTAGATAAATCAAACGCATGCATTGGATGACCAAACTCTAGTAATACATACTGAGTAATATCTACAACAGCATCAACACTGCGTACACCACAACGACGAAGTTTTTCAACCATCCATAGCGGTGTTGTTGCATTTTGATTGATCCCTTTGATCACACGACCTAAGTAGCGCGGACATGCTTCAGTAGCTTGCAAGTTAATAGCAACTTGATCATCAATTGATACCGCAACATTTTCCCAAGTTGGTTGAGTTGCTTCAATGCCATTTAATACAGCGACTTCACGAGCAAGACCTGCAATACCTAAACAATCTGCACGGTTTGCAGTTAAATCAACATCGATGATCACGTCATCAAGGTTTAAATATTCACGAACACATTGACCAATAGGTGCGTCAGCAGGTAATTCGATAATACCGTCAGCACTATCAGCCATACCTAGTTCTGATTCACTACACAACATACCAAATGATGGTTGGCCACGTAGTTTTGCTTTTTTAATTTTAAAATCACCCGGTAAAACAGCACCCACAACCGCAACAGCTACTTTTAGCCCTAAACGGCAGTTTTTAGCACCACAAACGATATCGATTAACTCTTCTTCACCGATATTGATTTTAGTTACTTGTAGTTTGTCAGCATCTGGATGTTGGCCACATTCAACCACTTCGCCTACTAATACTTTTGTAAATTCACCAGCAACTGGGTCTACGTCATCAACCTCAAGACCAGCCATCGTAATTTGGTGTGTTAATTCATCACGTGTAATGTTTGGGTTAACCCACTCGCGTAACCAAGCTTCACTAAATTTCATTATTATTAACCCTTATTTGAATTGCTTGAGGAAACGAAGATCGTTTTCAAAGAATGAACGTAAATCATTAACGTTGTAACGTAACATTGTTAAACGCTCAATGCCCATACCAAAGGCAAAGCCAGAGTATTTATCAGGATCAACACCCATTGATTTTAAAACGCTTGGGTGGACCATGCCACAACCTAATACTTCTAACCAACCATTCTCACCTTTAACATCCACTTCAGCAGAAGGCTCAGTGAAAGGGAAGTATGATGGACGGAAACGTACTTCTAAATCTTGCTCAAAGAAGTTATGTAAGAAGTCATGCAAAATACCTTTAAGCTGTGTAAAGCTTACGTTTTCTGCAATCATTAACCCTTCAACTTGATGGAACATTGGTGTATGTGTTTGGTCGTAATCGTTACGATAAACACGTCCAGGAGAAATAATACGAACTGGCGGCTCTTGCTTTTCCATTGTACGAATCTGTACACCTGATGTTTGCGTACGTAGTACTAAATCAGGATTGAAATAGAAAGTATCATGATCTGCACGGGCTGGATGATGTGGTGGAATATTTAATGCATCAAAGTTATGGTAACCATCTTCAACTTCAGGACCATCTTTAACTTCAAAACCCAACTCACTAAAGAATTCAACAATACGTTCAGTGGTACGTGTCACTGGGTGAACATTACCCTGCTTTGAGCCGCGTCCTGGTAATGTCACGTCGATAGTTTCAGAAGCAAGTTTCTCATTTAAGATTGCTTCTTCCATACCTTTTTTACGTTCAACTAAAACGGCTTGGATAGCTTGTTTTGCTTTATTGATTAACTGCCCTGCAGCTGGTTTTTCAGCCGGTGGTAATTTACCTAAACCTTTCATTTGCTCGGTCATAAGACCTTTTTTACCAAGATACTGTAAACGAATTTCTTCTAGTTCATTTGTATCTGCGGCGTTATCGATCTGCTGTTGCGCATTAGCAACGATTTCATCTAGATGCTGCATTTAATTTACTCTACTTTAAAAGAAGTGATAAAAAATATGAACGTAATTTTACGCAGATCAAATAGATATGGCTAGTGTTGTGGAGTGTTTGCTGAAGATTAAACGCTGAAATGAACAAATATTTTAAATTCACCTCAGCGTAAATAACTTAAGAATAACGATTGTAATAATTTACCGGTTTATTCCTGCGTTACAGAACAACCCAATCTTTTGAGAGTAAGAGCTCACCCTGTGCAAAAAGCTGCCCTGTAAATTTATCACCTTGCTTAATTTTACCGACGCCTTTAGGCGTGCCCGTCATTAAAATATCGTTTGTCTCAAATGACATGAACTCTTTAACAGCATCAACAATTTGGTTTGGCTTATAAATCATTAAGTCATAATTAGCTTGTTGAATGACTGCATCGTTAATGGATAACACTAAACTCAAGGTATCCACTTCATTATTAATTGCTACAAATTCAGAAAAAACCGCAGATGCATCAAATCCTTTCGCTCGTTCCCAAGGTAAACTTTTGCTTTTTAATACACTTTGTACTTGACGCTTAGTCAGATCTAAGCCGATACCTGCACCAATAAACTGATTGTCTTTAACAATTAACGATATTTCAGCTTCATAGTGAACTTCATCAACGGCATGAGTTTTAATTTGTGATGAAATAGCAGAGTTTGGCTTAACAAAAATAACCGGTTCTGTTGGTACTTCATTATTTAATTCAGCAATATGTTCTACATAGTTACGTCCAATACAGACTACTTTAGACGGTATAATTTCTTGTCCACTTAACCATACTGTTTGCATACTTCACTTCTCCTAAAACCATTAAAATCGAATCAAATTACTGTTTAGCACCTTTAAATAAATTAAAGTAATTTTTGGTTGTTATTTCAGCAAGCTCTTCATAAGTCACGCCTTTTAACTCTGCCACAAACATCGCAACATCATGTGTAAAAGCGGGCTCATTCTCTTGTCCTCGGTGTGGCACTGGCGCCAAGTAAGGAGAATCCGTTTCCACTAATAAACGATCGAGTGGAATTGCTTTGATAACCGATTGCAGTTCCTTCGCATTTTTAAAGGTCACTATCCCAGACACTGATACATAAAAGCCCATCTTCATTGCTTCTTCAGCCATTTCGATAGACTCTGTAAAACAATGCAAAACGCCCCCGACTTCTTCAGCTCCTTCTTCTCTTAAAATATCTAAGGTATCTTGACGAGCGCCACGAGTATGAATAATCAATGGTTTTTTAAGCTTTTTTGCGACACGAATTTGTCGACGGAAAGCATCTATTTGCCATTCCTTTGTTTCTGGTGAATAGAAAAAATCTAATCCAGTTTCACCAATTGCGACTACTTTTTCTGCACTAGCATACTCAAGTAACAAATCTTCATCCATCACCGCCTCTTTGTATAACGGATGAACACCACAGGTGCTAGAAACTTGTGGGAAAGGTTTTATCATTTCCGCCATCGCTGGGTAATCATCTAAAGTCACGCAGACACTGAGTAAATGAGTGATGCCTTTATCTTTTGCTTTATTAATTACATCCGCAATATCATTATGTTTTTCTTTATAATCTAATCGGTCAAGGTGACAATGAGAATCAACTAACATAATTATACTTCCTTAAATTCGTTTTTTATTTTTATTAATAATGCATTAATTAATAATTCTTTTTTTAGTGAAGAATGCGCTGTTAATAAACTACGTGTTTTTAATATTTCTTCACTTAATAAACGTAAACTTTTTAAACTTAATTGTAACTGCCATTGCTGTAATTGAGGTAACGCAAAGTAGTATATTGCATCGTTATTAAGCTGATTTTTATTTATTTTTAGCTTATGAATATCATGCAATAGATGAAATAGCAGTAATAGATTTTGTTCTACATTAGCCGCCAATAATTGGCTAAACTTAAATAGATTAACCGGTTGGTACAATAAACTAAATAAACCCTCTACACATTGGCGCCTTGTATCAAGCGATGCATCTTCTTGTAAGGCTTTCAAATGATTTAATAGCGATAAAGGGCTATTTTGAAACCACCTTAACACGCCCAAATCACTGACTTGATAGCCTAACTCATATAACCAATTAATTAATGTTTGATCATCAGGACTATGTAAGTGAGTTTGTTGTAAACGGCTTAATAATGTTGGCATTAATTGATGATGTGTTCTAGCTAATAAAATTAAATAACTATCACCTTGAGGTTCTTCTAGGGTTTTTAACAAAGCATTGGCAGCCGCTTCAGTTAATTGCTCAGCACCTTTAAGTAACACGACTTTATTATTACCAAGTTGTGGTCGTTCATTTAACTTTTCTGTCAATAAACGCACTTGATCGATACCGATCGATTTATTTTTTTCAGCTTCTAGAAAATAGTAGTCTAAGTGATTATTTGCCTTCATTAATAAACACGAATGACACTTAAAACAAGCATCATTATCCTGTTTATCTGTACACAATAAGTACTGAGCGACTTGTTTAGCAACCTTAAACTTTCCTATTCCGTCACTTCCAGTAAATAATAAGCCATGAGGAAAACGCCCTTGCTGATAAGTATTCTGTAAGTGTTGATAGAAAGGAGTTAACCAAGGTGTAGTCACATGATTAAATATTTCTTCGCTATTGTCTATTGGTTGCTTTTCTTTGGCCATTTATAAACCTGCTAACCAGTGATCAAGTTGTTGATGAATTGCTTCTTCAACCTGCAAAAAACTCTGACTGGCATCAATACACACTGCATTAGTTTCCGCCTCAGTTAAGTCTTGAAAGACTTGACGAGAACGATTAAAAAAGTCGATATTTAAACGTTCAATCCGATCTAACTCGCCACGACCTCTTGCTCGACGTAATCCAAGTTCTGGGTCAATATCTAAAAACAATGTAAAGTCCGCTTTGAAATTTCCTAACGCAACTTCTTTAATATCTTTAATTAAGCCAAGATCAATACCACGACCTCCCCCTTGATAAGCTAAAGAAGACCAATTATGACGATCACCAATCACAACCTTCTGGTTAGCCAATGCAGGTTTAATTTTATGTTCCACAAGTTGCACACGTGCAGCATACATAAGTAATAATTCAGCTTTATCATCCAATGTTTCGTCAAGCACATCCATTTTTACAATATCTCGTATTTTTTCCGCTAATACTGTCCCGCCCGGCTCTCGAGTTAATTCAATATTTTCTTCAGCTAAACCTTTATCAGTTAACCAGTTCTTAATATATTGAATAGCGGTACTTTTACCCGCGCCTTCTAAGCCTTCAATAACGATAAATTTACCCGCCAGTTTTTGTTGCGCAGACATACTATTTTCCTCGGATATATTTATTAACGGCATTATTATGTTCTCTTAAATTCTTAGAGAAATACGATGTTCCATCGCCTTTACTAACAAAATATAAATACTTTGTTTGAGCTGGATGCAAGGCTGCATAAAGTGCTTCTTCACTTGGCATTGCAATTGGTGTTGGCGGTAAACCATCAATAGTATAAGTATTATAAGCAGTGTTTTCTCTTAAATCTTTTGTACGTATACGCCCATCATAGCGTTCGCCCATGCCATAAATAACCGTTGGATCCGTTTGCAGACGCATCCCAATTCTTAAACGATTAACAAACACAGAAGCAATTTTATCCCGATCATCACTTAAGCCACTTTCTTTTTCAATAATTGAAGCCATGATCAAAGCTTCATAAGGTGTTTTATAAGGCAAGTCAGGATCACGTTTTTCCCATAGTTTTTTAACCACGGCTTGTTGATGTAAATAGGCCTTTTTAATCACACTATAGGCACTCATATTGGCCGTGTAGTGATATGTTTCAGGGAAAAGTAATCCCTCTATCTTTGTTTCTTTACTGCCTAATTTCGATAATAGATCTGCTTCTGAATATTCTAAAGGTTTAAGTTGCTTTGCCTTTGCTAGTACATTCAGCCAATCTTTGTAAGTACTGCCTTCTACAAACGTTAACTTAAATTGAAATGCTTTACCTTCATTGAAAATAACCAGTAGCTCTTCTAAGCTTGCACCTTTAGGCAATAGATAAGTACCAGATTTTATATGGGTTAGCTCCGGTCTTAATTTTGATAGTACGCGCCACCAACGATCATTGTCCAATAATCCCTGCGCTATTAATTGAGGTGCTAAATGTGAAAAGTAGCTACCATCTGGTAAGGTAAATAACTGCTCTTCATTAACTCTTGGAGTCTCTAAGTAGGTATTTAGCTGTTGTTTACCCCAAATTAATACGCCCAGCATAGCGACACCTAAAAATAAAAAAACCAGTAATATTTTCTTTACCATTATCAGTAACTTCCTTGGTTGATCAGCATTTGTAATTTAGTCACATGCTGCAATTGTTGTTTTGAATAACCCTTACCTTGATAGTTATTCACTGGAATAATACCCATTAAAGCGTTTGTTAAGCATAAACAATCTGCTTGATTTACTTCATCTAATGTTATTTCGCGCTCAACGATAGATAAGCTGGGATGTTGTAAAATACGCGCACGCATAACACCTGCAACACCAGAGAAATCTAAACTTGGCGTTACCCATTGCCCATTTAAATAAATGAATAAGTTAGCACTACAGGCTTCAATAACATGACCAAACTCATCACATACCAATCCTTCTAACGCATTTAAACTGGCTAGTTCTTGTTTAATTAACACTTGTTCTAATCGAGCTAAGGACTTTATCCCGGCGAGGTGTTTATTACGGCTTAACTGTGTTTTACACTGGACGATAGCAATGCCATTCTTCTGCCACTCTAAATATCCTTCCGGAAAAGCTGACAGGCTGATAATACGCTGTACGTCATCACAACCAGTTATACTATAACCTCGGCCGCCACTACCTCTTGTCAACATTACTTTTAAAACATGATGTGCGAAATGTGCTGTCGTTTCAGCATAACTAACAATTTCTTGCTCTAAAACAGCCCAATCAATTAAAGGAAAAAATAAGCGTTCAGCCCCCAGTTTTAAACGAGCTAAATGTAATGGCCAATCAACTACTTTTCCTTGTTCAACTTTAATCGTAGAAAAAAGACCATCGCCATAAGCCAATCCACGATCGCTTGCATTGATTGAATTTTTTTCTAGACCATTAATTAACATAAATCATTCACCTTAGACAAAATGAAAAGATGATTGTAGCAAGTTCATGAGACATAAAAAAACCCGATTAATACAATCGGGTTTTTATTATTCGAGACAAACGAAAAAACTAGATACGTTTGAAGATCAATGTCCCGTTTGTACCGCCAAAGCCAAATGAATTTGATAATGCATATTCAATATTGGCAGGACGTGCTTTACCGTCAACAACATAATCTAAATCACACCCTTCACTTGGGTTAACTAGGTTAATTGTCGGTGGCGCAACTTGATCTTTCAGAGCTAGTACGCTGAATATCGCTTCAATTGCACCCGCAGCACCTAATAGGTGACCGGTCATTGATTTAGTTGAGCTCATCATAACTGAGTTTGCAGCTTCTCCCCAAATGCTTTTAACAGCTTGTGTTTCAGCGATATCGCCCGCTGGAGTAGAAGTACCATGAGCATTGATATATTGAATTTGACTTGCATCAATACCTGCATCACGGATTGCATTTTTCATTGATAATGCAGCACCTGCACCACTTTCTGGTGGTGACGTCATGTGGTATGCATCACCACTCATACCAAAGCCAACAACTTCAGCATAAATTTTTGCACCACGTGCTTTAGCATGTTCATATTCTTCAATAACTAATACGCCAGCACCATCACCTAAAACGAAACCGTCACGTGATTCGTCCCATGGACGACTTGCTGTTTCTGGAGAATCATTACGTGTTGAAAGTGCACGAGCAGCACCAAAGCCACCCATACCTAATTCAGTCGATGCTTTTTCAGCACCACCTACAAACATAACATCTGCATCACCATGTTGGATCATACGAGCACCTAATCCAATGCTGTGCGTTCCCGTTGTACAAGCTGTTGTAACAGCGATGTTTGGGCCTTTCAGACCTTTATTGATTGATACATGCCCAGAAATCATATTAATGATTGATGCAGGTACAAAAAACGGACTAATTTTACGTGGACCCGTTTTGTTTAAGTTATCTTTATTCTGCTCGATAATACCTAAACCACCAATACCAGAACCAATTGCAACACCAATTCGCTCGGCATTATCATCATTAACCGTTAGACCTGAATCTTGAAATGCTTGTTCAGCTGCAGCAACACCGTATTGGATAAATAAATCCATTTTACGTGAATCTTTCTTTGGCATGTATTCTTCAACATTGAAGTCTCTTACAAGACCTGCAAACTTAGTTGAAAATTTCTCTGTATCAAAGTGTTCAATATTTGAAATTCCACTTTTACCAGTTTGAATTGCTTCCCATGATTGCTCTACCGTATTACCTACTGGTGAGATCATACCTAAACCGGTTACTACAACACGACGATTTGACACTAGACTCTCCTAAATGAAGCTTTAAAAACAATAACTAAAAACTTTATGTTTATATCAATATGATTAGTGAATAGATTGTTTAAGTTGATATGAAAATACTTAGCTATTATTTGCGTACAATTTATTAATGTTTAAATAGACAAAAGGCGGTCACAAGACCGCCTTTAGAAATTTCTACACTAAACGTGAAGAATTAACCGTTGTTAACAACGTAATCAATCGCAGATTGAACAGTAGTGATTTTCTCTGCTTCGTCATCTGGGATCTCTGTATCAAATTCTTCTTCAAGAGCCATTACAAGCTCAACTGTATCAAGTGAATCAGCACCAAGATCGTCAACGAAAGAAGCTTCGTTTTTAACTTCGTCAAGTTGAACACCTAATTGCTCAACGATGATGTTTTTTACGCGTTCTTCGATATTGCTCATTTTTTATCTTCCTATGTAATTACGCTTTTGCGTTAAGTTGCGGTAGTTTATTCTATCGCGTTTAATATTCAAGTATTCTATCACTGGTTAGACCAGTATTTATAGATTTTAATCAATAAATTAGACGAATTACTATCTTTTTGTAGATTAATTGTTTAACACCATTTGTCAACAATTAGACCATGTACATGCCACCATTGACGTGAATGGTCTCACCATTTATATAAGCAGCTCCTTCAGAGGCTAAAAATACAACAGTTGCAGCAATCTCTTTTGGATCACCTAAACGACCAGCAGGTACATTCGCTAATGTAGCAGCGCGCTGCTCATCATTTAATGCTTTAGTCATATCTGTTTCGATAAAACCAGGTGCGACAGTATTAACAGTAATACCACGGCTAGCGACTTCACGTGCTAATGATTTAGTAAAACCAATCACGCCTGCTTTCGCTGCAGCATAGTTTGCTTGTCCTGCATTACCCATTGTACCAACAACAGAGCCAACATTAATAATACGGCCTACACGTTTTTTCATCATTGGACGAAGTGCAGCTTTACTTAACTTAAAAATAGGCGTTAAGTTAGTTTCAATGATGTCATCCCATTCAGAATCTTTCATACGCATTAATAAGTTATCACGTGTAATACCAGCGTTGTTAACTAATACATCAACACTACCAAATTCAACTTTAATATCTGCAAATAAAGCTTCAATTGATTGGTTTTCTGTAACATTTAAAACAAAACCTTTACCTGAAGTACCAAGGTACTCACTAATTGAAGCAGCACCGCCTTCGCTTGTTGCTGTACCTAAAACAGTCGCACCTAATGCAACAAAGCTTTCAGCAATTGCTCGGCCGATACCACGACTCGCGCCAGTTACTAAAACAACTTGATCTTGCATACTCATTTTATTCTCCTTTAACCGCAGCACTTGCTGCGTCTAAACTTGCTGTATCATTAATCGCTTGCGCAGCAAAACTTTTATCTATACGACGAACTAAACCACTTAATACTTTGCCAGGGCCCGCTTCAACTTGTAAATTAATACCTAAGTCAGCCATTTTAACAATAATATCTGTCCAACGAACTGGACAATATAATTGGCGAACTAATGCATCTTTAATTTTTTCAGGGTCTGTTTCAATTGCAACATCAACATTATTAATCACTGAAATAGTTGGTGTATTAAATTTAACAGTTTGCAAAGCAATAGCTAGCTCATCAGCGGCAGGCTTCATTAAAGCACAATGTGATGGCACTGAAACAGGTAGAGGCAACGCTCTTTTCGCGCCTGCTTCTTTACATAATGCACCAGCACGCTCAACGGCACCTTTGTTTCCAGCGATAACAACTTGCCCTGGAGAGTTAAAGTTAACAGGCGAAACAACTTCACCTTCAGCTGCTTTCTCACAAGCCGTTTGAATCTCTGCATCGCCTAAACCAATAATGGCGTACATTGCACCAACGCCAGCTGGTACAGCCTGTTGCATTAATTGACCGCGAAGCTCAACTAACTTAATCGCTTCTTTGAAATCAATGACTCCCGCACAAACTAAGGCAGAATACTCACCTAAACTGTGCCCTGCAATTGTCGTTGGCTTTTCACCACCTAATTCAGACCATACACGCCAAATAGCAACAGAAGCAGCTAATAATGCTGGTTGTGTTTTATCTGTTTGGTTTAGTGTTTCTACAGGACCTTCTTGGCATAATGCCCAAAGATCATATCCAAGTGCATCACTTGCTTCTTTAAATGTATCAATCACTACAGGGTATGTTGCTGCTAAATCAGCTAACATACCTAAGCTTTGCGAACCTTGGCCAGGAAAGGCAAATGTAAAATTTGTCATTTTTACCCCTAATCTCTTTTAGTATTTTTATTTATAATGCAATTACAAATATAATTTACATTACAACTAGTGCACTACCCCAAGTAAAACCACCACCGAATGCCTCTAACAGCACCAGGTGACCAGGTTTAATCTTACCACTTCTTACACCTTCATCGAGTGCAAGTGGAACAGAACCTGCTGAAGTATTACCGTGTTTATCGAGTGTTAGAATAACTTGATCCATCGACATACCCAATTTTTTTGCGGTTGCAGCAATAATTCGCTGATTCGCTTGATGCGGTACTAACCAATCTAGTTTCTCTTTTTCAATATCATTTGCAGCTAATGTATCCACTACAACTTGGCTTAGTTTTTTAACAGCCACTTTAAACACTTCATTGCCGGCCATTGATAAATAAGAATCTGTAACAGACCTTTCTTCACCACGGACAACGTTTGGTAATTTTAATAAATCCCCAAAACGACCATCAGCGTTAATATGTGTCGATAAAATACCAACCTCTTCTGTTGCTGTTAAAACAACTGCACCAGCACCATCACCAAATAAGATAATAGTACTACGATCTTCTGGATCGCAAGTCGCAGCTAATGCATCAGCACCAATCACTAATACATTTTTTGCATTTCCCGCTTTAATAAAGTTGTCAGCAACACTTAATGCATAAGTGAAGCCAGCACAAGCAGCTGCAACATCAAAAGCAGGAATATCGTAAACACCTAATAAATTCTGTACTTCACATGCTGCTGAAGGAAATGCATTTTGATTACTCGTTGTTGCAACAACGATTAAATCTAAATCATTCGCAGATAAGTTAGCAGCTTGTAAAGCCTTTTCCCCAGCTTCTTTACCCATGAATGCAATCGTTTCTTGCTCACTGGCAATACGACGCTCTTTAATACCAGTTCGCACTGTGATCCACTCATCACTGGTATCAACCATTTTCTCTAAATCTTGGTTAGTGCGTACTGCTGCTGGTAAATAACTACCCGTACCTATAATTTTGCTATTCATGTAATAAACAATCTCGCTCTGCTGAGACAGATGCTAGTCTTGTACTAATACAAGAAGGTATCTGCCATTGAATTTCTTTTGTGGCTTGATCTATAGCATGGCTAAATGCATCTACATTAGCACCACCATGACTTTTTACCACAATACCACACAATCCTACTAAACTAGCCCCATTATACAGATCTGGATGTAAATGTTTTAACTGGTTTTTTATCAATGGGTTTAATAACTTACCCAATAATCTAGTATACCAATTGGTATTGATTGCTTTTTTCAGTTCCGATAAAAATAGTCTGCCCATTCCTTCATAACTTTTTAATGCAATATTACCGCTAAAACCATCTGTAACAATAACATCAGCATCTCCATCAAATAGCTCATTTGCTTCAACGAAACCTGTATAATTAATATATTTGGTTTCTTTTAACAAACTCGCACAATGTTTTATTGAGTCACTGCCTTTGTTATTTTCACGACCAATGTTTAACAATGCCACATTAGGCTTGCTTCTGCTTTCTACTTTTTCGCATAAAACACTCCCCATCACAGCAAAGTTAAATAAAGTATCGCATTCGCACTGTAAATTGGCCCCTAAATCCATAAAATAGGTATTATTACCTTTTTTATTAGGAATAGCCGAAACTAATGCCGGCCGAGAAATTCCTTTTATTGTTTTTAAAATATACTTGGCCAATAACATCAACGCACCAGTATTACCTGCACTTACACAAGCATCAGCTTTGCCTTCTGCTACCAATTGTAACGCAACTAACATTGAAGACTGAGATCGATGACGTAATACTAAAACGGGATCATCTTCCATTGTTATAATTTCAGGGGCGTGCACAAATTTAACTCGAGTGTGGTCTGATAAATGGTATGTTTGCAATAAAGGGGTAATTTGCTGACTATCACCAACAATAATTAGTGTTAGATTAGGATGTTTCTGTAGAGATTTTAAGCTTGCAGGTAAAGAAATATGGGGGCCAAAATCACCCCCCATGGCATCAAGCGCAATGGTAAAGTTACGCAAAGTAATAACTTACTTTTCGATTACTTTTTTGCCTTTGTAGAAGCCGTCAGCAGTAACGTGATGACGACGGTGAGTTTCACCAGAAGTACTATCAACAGTTAAAGTAGGTGCACTTAGTGCATCATGCGAACGACGCATACCGCGTTTTGAAGGAGTCTTACGACTTTTTTGTACTGCCATTTTAAAAATTCCTGCTTGTTACTTGAGCTTTAGCTGTGCTAGAGCATCAAATGGGTTAGGACGTTGTTGTTCTTCTTCAATTTCGCCAAAGCTACTTTCGTAGTCACTGTATTGACAATCCTCAATTGCATGCATTGCAATTTGTGGAAGTGTTAATAACAGCTCGTCTTCAACTATTTGGTGAAGATTTACCTCCCCATTTTCATCGTAATAAATGGGTTCATAAACGTCTGGTAAATTATTTTCCTGCTCTTCATTCAGAACAGGACAATACGTAAATTCAGCTTCACATTGATAAATCATAGGCTCATTGCACCGTTGACAAGTGAGTTCTACTGCGACGCTTGCTTTCCCATGGAAGATTCTCAGCCTTTGCTGATCCACTTCAAAAGAAAAATAAACGTCGATATCAGAGTGAATACTGTTTGTTGATTCTCTTAATCTGCTTAATAAAGCCTTATCTAAGCTAGCGTCTAGCTCAAGTCTATTATTAGCAGCGCGAACAGAATCAACGCTAATCGGTAGTTTAACCTTTTGCATGGTGGCGAATAATATAGATAGAGTTCAATATAGTCAAAGAAAAAGCGCTATTTTTATTAAGTTTTTATTCAACTATCGCTATATTCTTTTATACCCCTTAAAATAAACTTATTTTTCCCCTTAACGAAGGTTTATTATGTCACAAAAGCTCGTATTAGCATCAACTTCGCCATTTAGAAAACAGTTACTAGAAAAGCTACGTTTAGACTTTTCCACAGCTAACCCACAGGTTAATGAAGATGAACTGCCTGGTGAAACGGCTATTCAGTTAGTAGAGCGATTAGCGATTGCTAAGGCACAAGCAGTTTACAAAGATTTTCCTGATGCGTTAATCATTGGTTCCGATCAAGTTTGCTTAAACAACGGTAAAATATTAGGTAAACCAGGCAACTTTGAAAATGCCTTTAAGCAATTAAAAGCGGCCAGTAAACAACATGTCACCTTCTACACAGGATTAGCACTGTATAACGGTAAAACAGGTCAAGTTCATTCGTTAGTAGAACCCTATGATGTTTACTTCCGTGAGTTAACTGATGAAATGATCACAAACTATCTTAACAAAGAAGAACCTTATAATTGTGCTGGTAGCTTTAAAAGTGAAGGGTTTGGTATCAGTTTATTTAGCAAACTAGATGGCAAAGATCCAAATAGTTTAATTGGCTTACCATTGATCTCATTAATAGCCCTATTAGATAAAGAAGGGTTAAACGTTCTGTAAAAAGCATGATTAGCGAGTACCTTAATGCTCGCTAATCCTCCAATCCTTACCCTGTAGCTAATAATTGTTCATGAAGTTTAGTTACTTGATCGCGCAGTTGGGCTGCTTTTTCAAATTCTAAATCCTTCGCAAAAGCAAACATTTCTTTCTCTAATCGCGTAATCTCTTTTAAGATATCTTGCTCACTACGAAGCCCTTTATTACTTGCATATGGGCTGTCTTGCTCTGCTACTTTATTAAGTGGTTTAATATTACTCTTAGGTTGTGGGTTTTGCCCTAATTGCATGACATCAGTAACCTCTTTGGATAATCCTTTAGGCTCAATGCCATGTTGTTTATTGAAATCATCCTGTAAGACACGTCTGTCCTCAGTCACTTTAATCGCTTTTTTCATCGAGTCAGTAATTCTATCTGCATAAAGAATAGCTTTACCTTCTAAATTACGTGCAGCACGACCCATGGTTTGGATTAAAGATCGTTCTGAACGTAAAAAACCTTCTTTATCTGCGTCTAAGATTGCCACTAGAGACACCTCAGGAATATCTAACCCTTCTCGTAATAAGTTGATCCCAATCAGAACATCAAACACACCTAGGCGTAAATCTCGAATGATCTCTACACGCTCAACAGTATCAACATCTGAATGTAAATAACGCACCTTGATACCATGCTCATTTAAATATTCAGTTAAATCTTCGGCCATACGTTTGGTGAGCGTCGTAACTAATACGCGTTCATTTTTGACAATTCTAATATTAATTTCAGATAAAAGGTCGTCAACCTGTGTAGCAACCGGTCTAACTTCAATAATCGGATCTAATAACCCTGTTGGTCGGATCACCTGTCGAATAATATCACCTTGTGATTTATCTATTTCATAATCACTCGGTGTTGCTGAAACATAAATAGTTTGTGGTGCTAACTTTTCAAACTCTTCAAATTTAAGTGGTCGATTATCTAATGCGGAAGGCAAGCGAAAGCCATAGTTAACTAAATTTTCCTTACGGGAACGATCGCCTTTATACATGGCACCGATTTGCGGAACCGTCACATGACTTTCATCGATGATTAATAGGCCATCACTTGGTAAATATTCAAATAAAGTAGGGGGCGCTTCGCCAACACCACGGCTCGATAAGTATCGAGAGTAGTTTTCAATACCAGAACAATAGCCCAGCTCATTCATCATCTCTAAGTCATATAAAGTACGCTGTGAAATACGTTGCTCTTCGATTAACTTATTTTCCGCTAAAAAGGTCTTCTTACGCTCTTGTAATTCTTCTTTAATCCCTTCAATCGCATTTAATATTTGTTCTCTAGGAGTTACATAGTGGGTTTTAGGGAAAATAGTCGTTCTTAATAACTTTTCGATTTGATGTCCAGTCAGTGGGTCAAAAACACTAATACTTTCAACTTCATCATCAAATAACTCAATTCGTATCGCTTGTTTTTCAGAATCAGCTGGAAAAACATCAATCACTTCCCCCCTTACCCTAAAAGTACCACGGCTTAGTTCTGTTTCATTACGCGTGTATTGAATATCCACTAAACGTTGTAAAATATCACGACTAGAGATCATTTCTCCGACACTGATATGCAACATCATTTGCAAATAAGATTGCGGATCCCCCAACCCATAAATAGCAGAAACAGAGGCAACTAAAACAACGTCGTTTCTTTCTAACAAAGCCTTGGTTGCAGAGAGGCGCATTTGTTCAATATGCGCATTAACTGCCGCATCTTTTTCGATAAAAGAATCGGAGCTAGGCACATAAGCTTCCGGTTGATAATAATCATAATATGACACGAAGTACTCAACGGCATTATGAGGGAAAAATGCTTTCATCTCGCCATATAGTTGAGCGGCTAAGGTTTTATTAGGGGCGAGAATTAAGGTCGGACGATTTAATTTTGCAATAGTATTAGCCAAGGTAAAAGTCTTACCCGATCCGGTTACCCCTAACAATGTTTGAAATGCAAGACCAGATTCTACGCCATCGACTAGCTGTTCAATTGCTTGAGGTTGATCTCCCGCGGGTGAAAACGGACAAACTAATTCAAAAGTTTTATTCATAGATCCTCGTTCTTGTTCATTAAAATTAAAGTTTACCATTACTATCTGTTTACTGAATATTTCTTTTAAGGTTTAGCCACATTTGCAAAAAGTTAAAAATAACTAATAGATAGAAATACACATCACAAACAAAATAAATACCCAAGTCGCTATTTATATACCTAATAGTAAGCATAAAGCAGTCAAATAGCCTTTATATTTATACACCTTATTTAAAATTCAGCGTGCCTTTGTTAAACAGCGAATGTATCCTACTCGAATCAACCGCTCAGTTATTGAGCAATAATAAATTCTTAAAACCAGACTTTGTCAACTAAAAGAATTATTTTATTTTCAATTTAATTCACAAAAAGGTATTGACAGATTGAAAAATAAAAGAGACTTTATAGAGATAGACGGCAACATAAAAAAAACCACTTGACGATAGTAACTCATTGATAAAAAAAGACTTTTTTATCAGCTCAAAAATACTTCGATCTAATGAGAAGCAAGGTGTAGCAAGGGCTTCAGCATGATCTTCAATAACTTCCCACAGAGTTATCCACAGAAAAAGTGGATAACCATCACTAGCCTAGCGTTTATCAGTGTTACAGTATGATTAAAGTAATATGACCAAGATCTTCCAGAAAAGTTATTTAACAATTTTGATCTAATTTTCAATAAAATGTCATTGCGCTCTTCAACTTGCTAATAGCTTACTTTTTGATAGTTTCAATGATATGTATCATAAAATTGAGTATAACTTTAGCGGCAATGTTCAATATTTAAATCACCAGTTCAATTTGCTAATAATTTAAATTCAGATAATTAAAATCTACATTACATATGCCTAAGATGATTACTGTTATTGGTGATTTTATAATGCCCTATCCCTACTTCAGTTCAATACCGTAATTTACTCTTCAGTCCCTATAACCAGTCTTATCAAGAATAAGCAATAAATCTAGCGAAGAACTTAACGCTCAGGTTATTTGTTATTGAATCTCAATGAGGTTTGTTATGATACGGTTTCATTTTTTACAGGGTTATATTATGTTTACTCTCTATGCTAAATTAACAGCCGTTTTAATCTGTCTTTTTGGGTTAATTGGATGCGCAACAGCCCCCACCTCTACTCAGATACAACCGACTATCACAACAGATAATTCAACCATTACTTTTTCAAACCGACCTTGGAGCATATCAAGCCAAGATGAACGTATTGAACGCCACTTAATTGAAATAGAAAATGGTGACGACATGGCTCAATTAATTAATGAAAAACAATCATTACGGTTAGCAATTGAAAAAAGTTTAACAACAGCTTGGCTTAATAATAAATTAAATATTGAACAAATGAGCAATGATCGTCTAGAAATAAAATTAGTGAAGTCTTTAGCCACAGTAACTGAAAGCACTTTTGGGTATGAGGTATCATCTGAGATGCAAATTAAAATAAAGCTATCTCATCAAGGTAATTCCTTCACCAAATTATTTACTGAAAGCAAACAATGGGATAAAGGCTTTTCTGTCAACATTGAAGATATAACAGAACACTTAGATTCTCAATTATCAAGCTTATTAACCCGTATCGTAGAAGATCAGGAGTTAAATAATGAACTCCAAAATTTAAATAACCTTTAACTATTACACCTCATAAAAGACACCCTAGGAGTTGCCATGAAAGCCATCTTATTTTTCGTTTTACTATTATCGAGTCACCTTGCACTTGCCGCCAATCCAAACATAATAATAGATACCAACAAGGGTAAAATGACCCTAGAGCTATACCCAGATAAAGCACCAATCACCGTTGCCAACTTTAAACGTTATATTAAGCAAGACCAATTTCAAGGCACTATATTTCATCGTGTGATTAATAACTTTATGATTCAAGGTGGTGGTTTTTTAAGCTCAGGGCAGAGAGCGAGTACTTTCCCACCGATTCAGAACGAATCAGTAAATGGGTTAAGTAATGCACGAGGCACTATTTCTATGGCAAGAACCAATGATCCACACTCAGCAACACGACAGTTTTTTATTAATCAAAAAGATAATGATTTCTTAAACGCAAGAGGAACACAATGGGGCTATACAGTATTTGGTAAAGTCACCTCTGGGATGGAAGTGATTGATGCAATTGCTAACGTCCCTAAAAAGGCTGATAAACCACTACAAGATATCATCATCAATAGCATCACTTTAGTAGAGTAACAACTAACCTGTTCTAACAAGGGTTATGTTTAATCTTGTATAGGTAAAATAAAAAATGCGACTAATAGGTCGCATTTTTTTATCAGGATAAAACCAAGTTACTTTTATAAAGTCAGATTACTTTTATAAAAACAGGTTACTTTTGTTTTGGTAAGGTAACATTCAACTCTAGTACTGACATATCGTCATTTTCTTTGTCGCTGAATTCACATTTTACGTCATCCGATGAAATATCCATATACTTACGAATAACGGCAACTAACTCTCTCTGTAATTCAGGCATATAACCAGGAACATCAAAACTGGAATGTTCATGTGCAACAATAATTTGTAAGCGGTCTTTTGCTGACCTTGCAGTCCCTTTATTAGGTTTGTCTTTTATAAAATATTGCAATAATCCCATTTTTATCCCCCAAATATGCGGCTCAAGAAGCCTTTCTTTTCCACCGATACAAAACGTAAGTCTCGTTGCTCACCTAATAAACGATCTACGGCATCCTGATAAGCTTTACCTGCATCACAACTCTCGTTCAGAATAACCGGTTCACCAAGGTTAGAGGCACTTAGTACATCTTGAGACTCAGGAATAACGCCCATTAAATCAATGCCTAATAAATCATCAATATCTTCAATACTCAACATCTCTTCTCGCTCAACACGCTCTGGCGAGTAACGAGTAATTAATAAGTGTACTTTAACAGGATCTAGACCCTGCTCTGAACGATATGACTTACTTGAAAGCATGCCAGTAATACGATCTGAATCGCGAACAGAAGAGACTTCTGGGTTTGTTGTCACAATCGCTTCATCTGCAAAGTACAATGCCATCATAGCACCTTGTTCAATACCGGCAGGTGAATCACAAATAATATAATCAAACTTATCAGCTTTCAGCATTTCAATCACTTCAGAAACACCTTCTTTCGTTAAAGCGTCTTTATCACGTGTTTGCGAAGCAGGTAGAATGTACAGCGTATCAACACGTTTATCTTTAACTAGCGCCTGCTGTAAATTAGATTCGCCATTGATAACATTAATCAAATCATAAACAACGCGGCGCTCACAACCCATTATTAAGTCTAAATTTCTTAAACCAATATCAAAATCAATAATGACTGTTTTAAAACCTTTTTTCGCTAAACCTGTACCGATAGCAGCACTACTTGTTGTTTTACCAACGCCGCCTTTACCTGAAGTGACAACAATTACCTTTGCCATATACCTTATCCTTTGTCGTTATTAATTTAAATTTGAAAAAACCATGTCTTTATCTTTCAAAGAAACAGAACATGAAGATGACCATATATCTTCAGGAATCGTTTCACTTAATTTGTAAACACCCGCAATAGACACTAATTCAGGTTGTAAATGTGAACAAAAGATAGCTGCACCTTTTTCTCCCATCGCACCTGCTAATGCTTTGCCTCTTAAAGAGCCATATATATGAATATTTCCATCAGCAATAACTTCTGATCCTGCGCCGACATCACCTACGACAATAAGATCTGACTCTTTAGCATAAATTTGCTGACCTGAACGTACCCGACCTACATGCACTTTTGATTTAACATCATGTGTTTCAAATTCAGTTTCTACTACTGTTTCTTTTACTTCTTTAACTGTTAGTGTTACATCTTCATTTTGCTCTTTCTTAGATGATTTTATCACTTTTCTTTTTGAGCTATGCAAGACAGGAATTGCATACTTACTGGCTTCTACTTTTTGTTCGTCGGATACTTTTCCTGTTATCCCCGCTAAGATAAAGCCTTGCTCTGCAACTGTTTTTTGCAACTCCTCAAAATCCACCTTGAGTGAGTCAACTGCAAAATTGATAACGATAGGGGTTAATGCAAAAAATTCAGGCGCCATTAAGCGTCTTTTATTTAACTCATCCGCTAACCCTGACAGTATTTCGCTCTCAATATTTACCACCAACAAGGTAAAATTTAATGATTTTAACGCCATAATTGTCCTTTATACTAAAATCTTTCTTATTTGACATAAAATTCAGCGAATTTCTATAAAAAATAAACGCTCATGCATGTTATAGTTTGCGTTAACATTAGGCAAGTAAAGGGCTAGATAAGTATTATGTTATGTGCTGTATATAAAAGCATCCGTAAACCGCAAACCTATATCTTTGTTGCAAAGCGAGATGACTTTTCTAAAGTTCCAACTGCTTTGCTTGAACAATTTGGACCACCTCAATTGATATCGGTATTAAATATTACTGATTCTACTAAGATGGCGATGGCGGATGCAAAAAAAGTAATTAAAGAGGTTACTTTTGCAGGGTTTTATTTGCAATTACCTCCTCCGCCGGTCAATTATTTAAAAGAACATAAAAACCGCAAACAACGTGAATTGGAATCAGAATAATGAAGTTAGTTTCAAAAAGTATAAGTCGCTCTATCAAAGCAATGTCCCTATTCGCTTTGTGTGCTCTTTCAAATAGTAGCTTTGCAGCCGATCGTGAAATAACATTTGAACAATATGTCGATGGTTTAAAAAAAGAAGCCGTTGAATCTGGATTAAAACAATCAACCGTTGATGATGCATTTTCGACTGCAACGTTTCTAAAGCACAGTGTTAAAGCAGATAAACAACAACCTGAATTTAAACTAACATTAGATACTTATATCCCAAGAGCAGTGCCTGACTGGAAAATTAAACAGGCGAGAGCTGCCTATAAAAAGCATTACCATTTATTACAAAAAATAGGTAAAGAATATGGTGTACAACCACGCTTTATTGTTGCCCTATGGGGAATTGAAACTAACTTTGGCCGCTTAACTGGTCGTAACTACATTATATCAGCCCTAACCACCATGGCTTATGATGGACGTCGTGAAGCGCTATTCAAAAAACAATTATTTGCAGCACTGAATATTTTAGAGCAAGGCCATATTAGTAAAGATAAATTTATTGGCTCTTGGGCTGGTGCAATGGGCCAAGTGCAATTTATGCCAACATCCTATTTAAACTATGCAGTTGATTATGATGGTGATGGAAGAAAAGACATTTGGACAACACCTGGAGATGTATTTGCTTCTGCTGCAAATTATCTTAAAACAGAAGGTTGGGACGATACATATACTTGGGGACGCCAGGTTAAATTACCTACCGATTTTGATATCGAATTGGCCGGCATTAAACAACAAAGGTCATTACTAGAATGGCAAGCATTAGGTGTTCGTAAATATAATGGTGATGATTTACCAGATGTTGATTTGCAAAGTTCAATCGTTATTCCTGATGATCAGAATGGTAGAGTATATTTAGCTTATAACAACTATAAAGTGTTAATGCATTGGAATCGTTCTTACTACTTTGCTACTGCAGTAACCTACTTATCAGATCATATTTTGTATCCAAAGATCACGGTTGAATAAAGGCAGTACAATGGAAAAATTTTGGGAAACGAAGACCCTTTCACAAATGTCATCACAAGAGTGGGAATCCCTTTGTGATGGTTGTGGTAAGTGTTGCCTCAACAAATTAGTTGACGATGAAACTGAGGAGCTACATTTTACCAATGTAGCTTGTCACTTATTACATACAAAAAGTTGTCAATGTAAAAAATATGAACAGCGTTTAAAGATCGTGCCTGAATGCGTTAAGGTTTCTTTAGATGATGTTGAGCAATTTCATTGGTTGCCAGCAAGCTGTGCTTACAAACGTTTGATTGAAGAGAAGCCACTACCAGAGTGGCACCCTCTCATTACAGGAAGCCAATCAGCGATGCACAAAGGAGGCCACTCTATTCGAGGTAAAGTGATTTCTGAAACAAAGGTTGACCCGGAGTATTTAGAAGATTACATCGCCCTTTGGCCAGCTGAATAAATTTAATACTAAACAGAGGTTATTATGACTGATATTACTTTTTACCATAATCCACGTTGCTCTAAAAGCCGAGAAACATTGGCACTAGTTGACAATGAGCAACATCAGGTTGAAATAATCAAGTATTTAGAAACACCGCCAACAGTTGAAACTATCGAACAAATAATCAAGCTATTAGGCTTTGATTCTGCACGTCAATTAATGCGTACTAAAGAAAGCCAATATAAAGAGCTAAATTTGGCTGAACAGGATAATGAAACAGCGCTTATTAAAGCAATGCATGAGTATCCAAAGTTAATTGAACGTCCAATTGTACTGGCCAACGGTAAGGCTGCAATAGGCAGACCACCAGAATCTGTTTTAGCAATACTTTAATAATCAATCCCCCCCTGTTTCAAGTTCCACCAAACAGGGGGGATTACTTATGACTAATAAGCTATAACCAACAAGGCGCTGGCCTCATTATCTAGCCAACACATTCCCAAGTTACTTTGACAACGCTTACTTTTTAAAAGATCAACCTGTAATACCATAAAACCATTTATCGTAATCGACCTGCCGCCATCATATTTAGAGCTTAAGAAGAGTCTAATGACCTGAATATATTTAGGTCTTGGTTATAGTTTAAGGCAATGGCGAGAGGTGATAATAGAAAGGTCCATCATACGAGGCTGTAACCAAGTAAATTTAGAGGTTTAGCACTTCCTTAACGAAAGGAATAGTCAGCTTGCGTTTAGCTTCTAATGAAGCATTGTCTAACCGGTCTAAGGTATTTAGTAGCATACACATTTCACGAGATAGACGGTTTAATAAAAATCGCCCAACATCAATTGGTAAGCGCATCCCTTTTAATTGAGCGCGTAACTGTAATGCCCCTAATTTTTCTTCATCATTAAGAGATTGTAAGTGGTGGCAGGCGCCCCACTCTAACCTTGAAATCAGGTCCACTAAATCAATACCTATTTTTTTAGGTAAGTCACTGGCTGAAATAACTAAATTCGCACCTGGTGCTCTGTTATCTTTATTATCTAGCCAACGATTATAAAAATCAAAAAGCGCTTTTTCCCATTGAGCATCGCCAGCAATAGCATCGACATTATCAATACAAACAAGGGAGATATTTTCCATGTTCTCGAAAATATCTAATGTCATACTGCGATAGTGATGCAATGGGATGTAAGCAACACTTTCACCTTGTTCATCAACCTCAGAGCATAAGGCATGTAATAAATGCGAGCGACCACTGCCTGATTCACCCCACATATAAAGTATAGGTTCCCCAATCCCCACAACATTATTTTTTAGTTGCGTTAATAGTGCGGCATTTTGTCCTGGATAAAAACTGGCAAAAGTCTCATCATCTGGAAACTTTAATGCCAGTAAAGGGTATTGAAATCTTAATTCATCTTGAGGCATTAAATACTCTATGGTTGCCAATTATAATCAAATGGTGATGGTGTTATTAAATTTTGTTGTAGTTTTGAATGAGAATTTAAAGCATTAGTTAAGCTTTTTATACCACCTTTTAATGAAATTAATAATTCAACTTCAGTTTCTGTCATATTAACCACTTCAAAAGACTCTACCGCATTCAGATTCTCTAATAGTGCATTTATTTTAATAATATCTTGGAACGAAGTAATATTTTTAATTGTAATGGTTTGCGTGGTTTTCTCACCCGTTGTTTCCAACACAGCAAATTTATCTGCATAATAATCTGCTATTTCACTTATCATAGCAGACATAACTGAGGTTTTGTTGCCATTGCTAACTTGTTTTATTATCACTTCACTTTTTTTATTAGCGGCCGTATATTCTACAAGATCCCACTTTAATTCCCACTGATCATTACCTAGATTAGTTAAATTAGCTGCGACATAAGTGTTGGTACCATAACGACTCGCTGCTTGCCCCATAGTTTGATAAAAACGACCACCTACATCAGCCTCAGAAATGGCTAATGCATCATCTAAATCCATCAATGGAAATTGAGTTGAAATACCTCGGGTTAATTCCCCCTCCAACAAGCCAGAGGATAATTCTCCACCAATCATACTTTCTGAGGTTAGCTTTTTATTTTCATTAAGTAACCAGATTAACACTTCAGGGCGACCATCAGACCAAATAGGTTGTTTCATTGCTCTTATCGCGTCGTCAATATTCGCTTTATCAAAGTTAGCGTAATAATAGCTTTTATTATCCACTGTTTTATATCCAAACTCAGACATAATTGAGCTGAGTTGGCTATCTAAAGCATTACTGCCTTCCAATTTATTAATATCAGCATTACCTGACACTTTAATAAACACTTGCTCCAATGCTTTTTCTTGCAATTGTGCTTCTGTACTGTTGTCTGCAGGCACCACTCCTTGGTAGGGACTCATTTCAGATAATGCCATACTAGACATGGAGAAAAACAAGCTACAAATAGCAACAATAGGGACCAATACATTTAATTTCATTTACTTACACAACCTTAAAGATCTAAACCAACTCGATTTTATGCAGTTCTCTTATTAATGCAAGCACCAAACAAGAAATATACATAAAGGAAAGAATCCACGCCTTATTTAGAGCTTTTTTATCGCTTAAGGTTCAATCTTTTTACAAAAGTGTAAATTCTTTAAAGAAATAATTCGACCCTCGTCGTATAGATGTTAAAATACGCGCAATTTTTTACCTTCTAAACTTTTAAAGCGAGATTCGCTTTTAACTTCTATCTGTGGGGAAACCAAGTGAGCAACCAAAAAACCTCTTTAAGCTACAAAGACGCTGGTGTTGATATAGACGCGGGAACAGCATTAGTTGAACGTATTAAGGGTGTAGCAAAAAGCACTAAACGTCCTGAAGTAATGGGCGGACTAGGTGGTTTTGGCGCATTATGTCAACTACCAACGGGTTACAAAGAGCCGCTATTAGTTGCTGGTACTGATGGTGTTGGTACTAAGTTACGCCTAGCGATTGACCTTAAAAAACACGATACTGTTGGTATCGATTTGGTTGCTATGTGTGTTAATGACCTAATCGTACAAGGTGCAGAGCCACTATTCTTCTTAGATTACTATGCAACAGGTAAGCTAGATGTTGATGTTGCTGCTGACGTTGTAACAGGTATCGGTGAAGGTTGTCTACTATCGAACTGTTCATTAATCGGTGGTGAAACAGCTGAAATGCCAGGTATGTATGAAGGTGACGATTATGATATCGCTGGATTCTGTGTTGGTGTTGTAGAAAAATCAGAAGTGATTGACGGTACTAAAGTTGCTGCTGGTGATGCATTAATCGCAGTTGCTTCAAGTGGCCCTCACTCAAACGGTTACTCTTTAGTACGTAAAATTTTAGAAGTATCTGAAGCAGATACCAATGCACCATTTGGTGATTCAACGTTAGGTGAAACACTATTAACACCAACAAAAATTTACGTAAAATCGACATTAGAATTAATCAAAAACTGTCCTGTACATGCTATTTCTCATATCACTGGCGGTGGTTTCTGGGAAAATATCCCTCGTGTATTACCAGCAGGTAGCAAAGCTGTTGTTGATGGAAAAAGCTGGGAATGGCCTGCTATCTTCGACTGGTTACAAGAAAATGGTAATGTAGAAACAGAAGAGATGTACCGTACCTTTAACTGTGGTGTTGGTTTGATGATTGTTGTACCAGCAGAAGAAAAAGAAAAAGCAGTTGAGATCTTAAACGCACAAGGTGAAAACGCTTGGGTATTAGGTCACATCGAAGATGCTGCTGAAGGTGAATCTCAAGTAGAGATTAAATAAGCAGATGAGCATTAAAAAAGTCGTTGTACTTATCTCTGGAAGTGGCAGTAACTTACAAACATTAATGGATAAGTTACACCAACAACAGGTAAATGAACAACAAGTTGAAGTGGTTGCTGTGATCAGCAATAAAGCAGATGCCTACGGTTTACAACGTGCAGCTGATGCCAATATTCCTGCTATATTAGTAGAGAGTAAAGGTGTTGCTTCACGTGAAGAGTATGATGCTTTATTAGCTGCAGAGCTTGATAAATTACAACCGGATCTTATTTTGCTAGCTGGGTTTATGCGTATTTTAACACCTGATTTTGTTAATCAATATCAAGGTAAAATGCTAAATATCCACCCTTCTTTGCTACCAAAGTACCCGGGAGTTAATACACATCAGCGAGCTATCGATGCTGGTGATAAAGAGCATGGGGCAACCGTGCACTTTGTAACACCAGAACTAGATAGTGGTCCAACAGTACTGCAAGCTAAAGTGCCTATTTTTGCAGAAGATAGCGCGCAAGACCTAGCAGAGCGAGTGTTAACACAAGAGCATCAAATATATGCTTTAGCGGCCTCATGGTTTGTCAGTGGACGCTTAGCGATGCAAGGGAAACACGCCTTTTTAGATGGTCAACAACTTACTGAATTTGGTTACGCAGCAGACTAAGTCGCTCATTTACTAGATAATAAAAAACCGAAGCTTGCTTCGGTTTTTTGTTTTATGCCATTTTATCCTAGGTATTTACTGAGTTAACCTTTATTCAATTAACCAGTGATATAAAACAGGCATAATCAAGGCCGATAAAATAGCACAAAGAATCAAAGCAATAGAAGAAAAAGCACCTGACTCTTCATTCTCCTCTAATATTTTCGCTGTCCCTAAAGCATGTGAAGCACAGCCAATCGCGACACCGACTGCTTGTGGGTTACGCACTTTACATAGTCTTAAAAAAGGTAAGCCAATACTTCCGCCTATAATCCCGGCAAAAATAACCATCGCAGCTGTTAAAGAAACAATACCGTTTAAGTTAGCACTAATCTCCATTGCAATTGGTGTAGTAACAGACTGTCCAGCAAAAGAAGCGGAAATGATGCTATCAGCCCCTAGCAATGGCATAACCCAAAACGCACAACTAAACGCCACAAAAACAGATAATAAACAACTCAGCACAATCATTTTCAGCTTAGCTCGAATCAATTTCAATTGTAAATATAACGGCACTGCTAAGGCAACAATAGCCGGCTCTAATAGCATTGTAATAATTGATGTACCCTTTTGGTAATCAGCATAGGGAATCTGAAAGATAACTAAAAGAAGAATTAAACTAAATATAGTCACTAACACAGGGTTTAATAATGAACTAGGCTTAATGCTATACAGCTTTTTGGCTAAGAAAAACAATAATAAAGTTAACGGGGCGGCAATATAAATAAACATTACTCTTTCTCCCCAGCTAACCATTGATAACAATGACCGACCATAAATAAAGTGAATAAAGTAGTAAAAAATAAAGAAAATACAATAACCAGCCAATGTGCTGCAATTAAGTCAAAATAGTTAATTAGGCCAACACCTATCGGAATAAATAATAATGCGAGGTATTTTAAAACCAGATTTCCAGTGAACTCAACCCAGCTCAACTTAACAACACCTAAGGACAGCGCTAAAAACAACATCAACATACCAAGAATAGATCCCGGAAAAGTACTGTCAAAATAACTTACAATCATTTTAGCTAGCGATAAAAATAACATAATAATCAGGAAACCTAGGATTAACTGTAAACTATGTTTCACTAACAGTGCCATATGTTGTTTTTTAGTTAATGTTGAATAAGTGACCTTGTATTCATCTGGTTCTGAAGCTTTCTGGATCGCTTCATTTTTATTGTTATTATTTTCAGAAGAGTCTGTCATGATAGTAATTCAGCTAGATTAAGGGAGCTATTATTATATACTAAGCTTATTTAATATTTAACCAGAGTTGTTGATTGAATCAAAGAACATTGTTTTACAACAATAATTAAATATAACCAACTATATATCTCACCCACTCACCATTAAAAGTAACCATTATGACGCTATCATTACAAACCTTTATTACTGAAAGTCGCAACCTAGCGAGTGAAAATATTGATATGTTATCAACAATCGATATGTTAACTATCATTAATAATGAAGATAAAAAAGTTGCTCAAGCAATTGAACAGATTTTACCTGCCATTGCTGATGCAGTTGACTTAATACAGACTACTTTTAATCGAGGTGGACGATTAATTTACTGTGGGGCAGGTACATCGGGACGTTTGGGAATTTTAGATGCGAGTGAATGCCCACCTACTTTTGGTAGCCCGGCTGAACAGGTTGTTGGGATCATTGCAGGTGGAAAAACAGCAATATTAAAAGCGGTTGAAAATGCAGAGGATAATAAACAAGCTGGGCAAGATGATTTGCAAGCATTACAATTAACAGACAAAGATATTGTGGTCGGGATAGCTGCGAGTGGGCGTACACCTTACGTGATTGGCGCAATGGCATATGCTAAACAAGTAGGTTGTAAGGTTATTAGCCTTTGTTGCAATAACAACAGTGAAATGAGCGATATTGCTGATGTTGCTTTAGAGGCGATTGTCGGACCTGAAGTGGTAACAGGCTCTTCAAGGTTAAAAGCAGGCAGTGCACAAAAAATGATACTGAATATGCTAACAACCGGTGCCATGATTAAAACGGGTAAGGTATTTGGCAACTTAATGGTGGATGTACAAGCGACAAATGCCAAGCTTATTGAACGTCAAAAGAAAATAATAATGGAAGCGACTGACTGTACGCGTGAGGTTGCAGAAGCAGCATTAACCACCTCAGGAAATCATTGTAAAACAGCGATTGTAATGGTGTTAACAGGGCTAGATGTGCAGCAAGCTAAGCAGATGTTAGCATCAAAAAAAGGCTTTATTCGCGATTGTATTTAAACATGCAATAAAGGGATAAAAAAATACCGTTCGAGACTGTAATAAAAACTGTGTAACTGCTTATTTATAATCCTACTATTTGGAAAA
>NZ_JBAKAZ010000022.1:0-48830 GCF_038155185.1 Psychromonas aquatilis | reverse complement strand
TCGCTGTGCTATCGAGATTGGACAAATTTGGAAACTTAATTAACGGAATTGGTATAATTTCAAAACGCTTTTTGAAACATGACTAATTTAACTAATACATTATTAAGACTTTGTATTTACACCACTCTATCGGCATTTTTTAGCCATCAGTAGTTAAAACTTAATTTATATTGTGTCGCATTGAAACTTATCGACAAGCGGTAGCTTATCTATAATTTAATGGCAAAGGTATTTTGAAGTGAGTATGTTGGGGCAGCAATAAATAAACCCAGTAGATCAATGGTTGGGGCATAAAAAAACCCGTCAACCTTTTTGACAAGATTGACGGGTTTAGTCGTATCTATTCGATACTGTTGTTGGCGGAGAACAAGAGATTCGAACTCTCGAAGGGTTGCCCCTTACACACTTTCCAGGCGTGCGCCTTCAGCCACTCGGCCAATTCTCCATAAACTTTATTGTCTATTATATGAACTCGTTAAAGTCATTCAATAACAAAGTGATGCGCATAATAGATAACTCGGGCATTTAAATCAACCATTACTGTTCATATATCAGTTATTTATGATAATTCTTGCTGTAAATAAACCGCCGCCCCTAATAATCCAGGGTTTTTATGGGTAATTAAATACGTTGGAATCGTTTCAAGTGTTGCTTTCAAACGTCCTTTTGCTTCAAAGAATGCCCTAAACTCACTCGTAGTAAAGAAATCAACAAAGCGTGGCACAATACCACCAGCAATATACACACCGCCTCTGCAATCAAGGTTTAGTGCAAGGTTACCAGCAAAGGCTCCCATAGATTCACAAAATAAGGTTAATGTTTGTTTTGCAATATCACAGTTATTAGCCAGTGCGGCTTTACTGATTTCAGCAGCCGAGCGTAACTCTGCTGGTTTATCTGCTAATTGGCATAACGCTTGATAAATATTTTCAATCCCCTGCCCTGATAACAGCCTTTCAGCAGATACATGACCAAACCTTTCTTGTAACTGCAGTAATACATCAGCCTGCAGTCGTGTATTAGGCGCAAAACTCGCATGCCCCCCTTCACCGTCTAAGCTAACCCACTTACTTCCTTGTCTAATTAAATGTGATACCCCTAAGCCGGTGCCGGGTCCAAAAATAGCTTTTACACCATCAACTAATTCTTGACCACCACCGATCTGGATTTTATGTTGATCAGAGATAAAAGGAACAGCCAATGAAATTGCCGTGTAATCATTAATTACAAATAATTGTGTTAGTGAAAACTGCTCTATTAAGGCTTTTTTAGAAAAAGCCCAATTTAAATTAGTCATGGTCACTTGGTCATGTTCAACAGGACAAGCGATACCGATACATAAGTTGCTTACGGGAGCAGATAGCGTTGCAAAATATTGCGCTAATGCTGGCTCTATATTTGAAAACTGTGCACAAGCATATTCTTTTGTTTCAGATAACGCGCCGCTTGTTATATCTAATACTGCTAAACGGATATTGGTGCCGCCTAAATCAACAACAACGGATAACATAATTTTACTCCTAACTTATAAACCTATCGAATTATGAAAGAAACTTAACAGTTTCACATTTAAATATAATTAATTATTGATCTGAAACATTATTTTTATGTAATAAAATGACAACAAATAGGAGTTAACTTATACTGGTTGCATCAATAGCTACAAATTTTTGTACTTTTATTTCATGCTAAGTTACAAAAATCCATAACTTAATACTGATCGCTTTTACTACGAGTAAATAATATTATGAAAACTTTAGAGTTAATCAAAAAAAACCTTGAGACGTTCAGTAAATCAGAACGAAAAGTAGCCGAAGCAATACTTGCTTCTCCTGAAACGGCCATTCATTCTAGTATTGCTAACCTTGCCAAAACAGCTGAAGTCAGTGAACCGACTGTCAACCGTTTTTGTCGTCGCTTAAATACTAAAGGGTTTCCTGATTTTAAGCTACATTTAGCACAAAGCTTAGCGAATGGTACACCTTATGTGAACAGAAACGTTAATGAAGATGACGGTCCTGAAGCTTATACCTCTAAAATATTTGAATCAACAATGGCCTGTTTAAATGCAGCCAAAAATGGGCTAGATACTAACCTTATTAATCGCGCCGTTGATGTACTAACACAAGCCAATAAGATCTCATTTTTTGGTTTAGGTGCTTCTTCATCAGTAGCGCATGATGCCTTAAATAAGTTTTTTAGATTTAATATTCCTGTTTCTTGTTTTGATGATATTGTAATGCAACGCATGAGTTGTATTAATAGTAGTGAAGGCGATGTGATTGTCTTAATTTCACATACAGGCCGTACCAAGCCATTAGTTGAAGTAGCACAATTAGCTAGAGAGAATGATGCATTTGTTATTGCCTTAACGGAAAAAGGCTCTCCTTTAGCAGAACAAAGTAATCTGGTGTTATCACTTGGTGTACCTGAAGATACTGACATTTATATGCCAATGTCATCACGTATTGCACAACTGGTGTTAATTGATGTACTGACCACCGGCTTTACACTTCGTAGAGGCGCAAAATTTAGAAAGAACCTTAAGCGTGTTAAAGCGAGTATCAAAGATTCTCGATTTGATAAAATCAGTGAGGAAGATATAGAAGAGATATAAGGTATTTTATTGTAACGAACAGTTCATCCCTCTTTTAACATTTATTTTAATATTTGATTGGAGTTTACATGACAAGACGTACAAAAATAGTAACCACTTTAGGCCCTGCCACGGATCGTGATGATAATTTAGAAAAGATAATCATTGCTGGCGCTAATATGGTGCGCATGAATTTTTCTCATGGTGAAGCATCAGACCACATTGAACGTGCCCAACAAGTCAAAGCGATAGCCGCTAAACTAGGTAAGCAAGTGGCGATTATGGGAGATTTACAAGGACCTAAAATACGTGTCTCTACTTTTGAAAACAATAAAATAATATTAAAAGTCGGGGATAAATTTACCTTAGATAGCGATATCCCTAAAGGCCAAGGTAACCAACAACAAGTTGGCCTTGACTACAAATCTTTACCTCAAGAAGTCGCGATGGGCGATGTTTTATTATTGGATGACGGTCGAGTACAACTGAGTGTTGAATCGGTTGAAGGTAACAAAGTCCATACCATTGTTACGATAGGCGGCCCACTGTCGAATAATAAAGGCATTAATAAACAAGGCGGTGGTTTATCAGCCGCTGCATTAACCGAGAAAGATAAGCAGGACATTGTTACTGCCGCGAAAATTGGTTGTGATTACCTTGCCGTTTCTTTTCCTCGTAATGGTCAAGACATTCATTACGCAAGAGAATTAGCACGCGAAGCGGGCTGTATGGCAAAAATTGTCGCAAAAGTTGAACGTGCGGAAGCAGTTGAAACACAAGAAGCATTAGAAGATATCATCTTAGCATCTGATGTGGTGATGGTCGCTCGTGGTGATTTAGGTGTTGAAATTGGTGATGCGCGATTGGTCGCAGTGCAAAAAAATATGATCCGTAGTGCTCGCCGCTTAAATCGTGTTGTGATCACCGCGACACAAATGATGGAATCCATGGTCAGTGCCCCTATGCCTACCCGAGCAGAAGTGATGGATGTTGCCAATGCCGTACTAGATGGTACCGATGCTGTGATGCTTTCAGGTGAAACCGCAGCAGGTGATTATCCAGTAGAAACAGTAAAAGCCATGAGCGATGTTTGTATTGGCGCTGAAAAACACCCAAGCATTAATGTTTCAAATCACCGTATGGATCAAACTTTTGAGAATGTTGAAGAAGCCATTGCTATGACCACTATGTATGCAGCCAATCATACTAAAGGTGTTAAAGCCATTGTCGCGCTAACCGCATCGGGTAAAACGGCTCTTTTAACATCTCGTTTAAGTTCAGGCTTACCTATCTATGCGCTATCGAAAAACCAGAAAACCTTAAATTATTGTGCATTGTACCGCGGTGTTACCCCAATTTATTTTGATTCTGTTGCCACGGAGAGTATCGATTATATTGCGAATGCCATTACCACGCTTAAAGCCTTGGCATTAATTTCTACTGGGGATTTAGTATTATTAACCCATGGTGATAATACGTTAAAAGGCTCAACTAATACTTGTAAGATTATTAAAGTGTAAATATTAAAGCAGGTTATATTTAATGTATAACCTGCTTTTTATTGTGGCTACTTATTCTTTTGGTGCCGTTTGTGCGAAAATACTGTCCGTATTAGCAAGGTCTAATAGCTTTTGTAATTGTGGGTACTTAGCTATATCAATCACATTTCTAAATATTGCCCAATCTAAGAAAATCGCTAATCTTGTTTCAGCATTTGTTAAAGGCAATGTCTCACTCAAGCTTTTTTCATTAATCGCATTTAAACTAGTCTCTATGCGTGATTTTTGTCTTGTTAAGTACTGACTTTTCTCCGCTGTAATACCATCAAATTTAGCCAGCATTAATAAATTAACACATGTATCTAACATTGTGTTGGTTATATGGTAAAGCTCGACATCTTCTAAATCAGATAAAAAGTCCTCTCCAGCTACCTCATATAAATGAGTTAAAATAGATGTTGAGTCAGTTAAGGTTAATTCACAATCCGTTAAATAAGGAACCCTTTTTGTCGGTGAAATTTCTGCAATTTGAGCTGCATCAGTTTCTATAAATTTACATTCGATATTTTTTTGTAATAGTGCGATGCGACAATGGCGCACAAAAGGTGAAGTGTAGCTACCGTATAGTTCCATAATAAACCTTTATAATAGATGAGTGGGAAAAATAGATGATTTATACTGTATGAATATATTTAACGTTAGTCAATCAATCTATTTGCGTGAAATGATCCGCAACAGACTGATTTAAGTGATTAAATTATCCCGATAATGCAATCAAAATATCACACCATTATAAAAACCTTTATTAACTGCAAAAAAGAAAAAATAAACCATTAAAAATCAACAGTTTAAATATTGGCTAATGGTTTATTTACAAGCCAGAATAAAGGGGGTACTCTAGCGCCCCTTTAGATACCGACTCAATTGTTAATAATTTAAGGCGAACACAGTGAAACAACCAGCATCATTCACTTTAACCACCATGATGACATTCTTAATCCCATCATTATTAGGCTTATTTTTGTTTATGACTCCGATTGCATATAACGATTCATTAACCATTCCTATTGCTATTCTAGCCAAATCCTTAGAACAATTTTTAGGAGGAAATGGTGCATTATTAGTCACAGTGATCGTTGTATTTAGCGCCTTACTCAGCCTTTTATGTAAATTAATTAACCCTAAATTCATGCAACGCTCTGCATTTATTCATGATTTATTTAATACTAATTTAACTTGGTTATCAGTACGTGTGCTCGGGGCTATTTTTATCACATTAACCTATTGGCAATTCGGATCTGAAATGATCTATTCAGGTAATACCGGTGCCTTAGTCTTAAATGATCTATTACCAATTTTGTTATGTGTATTTATTTTTGCAGGGCTATTACTACCGCTATTACTTAACTTTGGGTTATTGGAGTTATTTGGCACGCTATTAACTAAAATTATGCGACCTGTCTTTAATTTACCAGGGCGCAGTGCAATTGATTGCATGGCTTCTTGGTTGGGAGACGGTAGTGTTGGTATTTTACTGACCAGTAAACAGTATGAATCACGTTTTTATACCCAACGTGAAGCGGCTGTCATTGGCACCACTTTCTCTGCTGTTTCTATTACCTTTTCTTTAGTCGTGATCACACAAGTTAAATTAGAGCATCTATTTTTACCTTTTTACTTAGCTGTTTGTACTGCAGGTTTGGTTGCAGCGATAATTGTTCCTAAGCTACCTCCTTTACGAAATAAAAAAGATATTTATATCGATGGTTCAACACCACAAGAAAATGATGAAGCTATCCCTGAAGGACACAATGTTTTCTCTTGGGGATTGCATCATGCACTAACTCGAGCGAAACAATCACAAGGGATTAAGGCAACCCTAAGCGATGGCTTAAAGAATGTGATTGATATGTTATTTGGTGTATTACCTGTGGTGATGGGCATTGGTACTATTGCATTAATGATCGCTGAATACACGCCTATTTTTCAGTATTTAGGTGCACCATTCATTCCATTGTTAGAATTACTGCAAATACCACAAGCAGCAGAAGCATCTACGACTATTGTTGTGGGCTTTGCAGATATGTTTATTCCTGCTATTTTAGCAGCTCAAATCGAATCAGATATGACACGCTTTATCATTGCCGCGATGTCTGTAACACAATTGATTTACATGAGTGAAGTGGGCGCGCTATTACTGGGCAGTAAAATTCCCGTTAATATTACAGAACTATTTATTATTTTCATTTTACGTACGTTAGTGACATTGCCTGTTATTGCCGGCATTGCGCATTTAATTTTTTAATATAAATTGAAATAGAAAAGATATGGATACTACACTTTACCTACATGCAATAACGGGTTTACTGGTTATTATCGATCCAATCGGATCGGCATTAATTTTCAACTCATTAACTGCTGGTAGTGATCAAAAATACCGTAATCTAATGGCGATAAAGTCAGTGATCATTAGTGGATTTTTACTGATTTTATTTGGTAATTATGGTGAGGCATTGTTCTCTCATTTAGGCATTAATATTAACTCTTTACGTATTTCTGGTGGGTTGCTTTTATTTTATACGGCATTTCATATGATCACGCAGGAGTTAAAATTCACTAAGGCAGAAAAAGACACTGATATTTCAGTGTTCCCTATGTCTATTCCTTTGTTAGCAGGTCCAGGTACTTTAACATTAGCCATTTTATTATTTTCACAAAATACAGAAAAAGGCAGTGCAGTTTTATCCGTGAGTGCGGCAATAATAAGTGTATTATTAATTACCTTTACTGCCATGATTGCATCTAAATACCTTAAAAACATCATAGGTAAAACCGGTGATGAAATTATACGTCGTTTCTTAGGTGTTGTTTTAGCGGCATTAGCTATCCAATTTATCTACGAAGGGATCCGTAATATTTCTATGTAGTTGTGCTGTTTAATATTGTTATGTAGCTTTTCTATATAGTTTAAATGTATTCATTTATTCATCAATCAAGCTGAGCTGTATTGATTGTTGTTCAGACTTTTCTGCAATGCCTACACTTAACCCTAGTAATCGAATCGGTTTATTAGGGTTAAGTGTAATTAATTGATGCAGCAGTTGCTCAAAAATAGCTTGGTTTAGTTTTGAATACTTACGTTCACTGCTTTTAATCGTAAAATCACTGAATTTTAATTTTACACCTAGTTTAGTAATCACCTTATTGTCTAAATGTTTCTCTACCCTAGCTTGTAACCGTTGATAAAAATCAGCCAAGTGTTTAGCACACTGTGCTTCGCTTATTAGGTTATGCTCAAATGTCCGCTCCACCGCGACTGACTTACGTTCTCTATTGGGTTGTACAGGACGTAGATCGATACCTTTACTATACGATAACAAGGCTTTGCCTAACTTACCAAAACGCGATAACAGCTGAGACTCCGGATAAGCAAGAATATCTGCACAAGTAAACAAGCCCTTTTCAGCTAAATGTTGCTGCCCTACTTTCCCTACTCCTGGTATTTTTTTAAGCGGTAATGTGGCAATGAATTGATTGGCTGTCGTAGGGCTAATAACAAATTGTCCATTTGGTTTATTTTCATCAGAGGCAATTTTGGCTAAAAATTTACAATAAGAGATACCAGCAGAAGCTGTTAAATGAAGCTCACTTTCAATGGCTTTTCTGATATCTTCAGCAATATAAGTCGCAGAGCCATGAAACATTTCACACTCACTAACATCTAAATAAGCTTCATCTAATGATAAGGGTTCAACTAAGTCAGTATAACGGTAAAATATTTCACGCAATTTTTGAGAGACTGCGACATAGCGCTCCATTCTGCCCGGTACAATAACTAATTGCGGACACAACTCCCGTGCTTTAAACACAGGCATCGCTGAATGTAAGCCAAATTGCCGTGCAATATAGTTACAGGTAGATAACACACCTCGATGTCTACTTCTGCCACCAATGGCTAAGGGAACATGCCGGTATTCGGGGTGATCACGCATTTCCACAGCCGCAAAAAAACAATCCATATCAATATGAATAATTTTACGTTGTGTCAACTCCGGATGACTAGCATCTGCTTGCTGATGGCACTGCCCCATACTCATTCGACCTTAAACGACATGAAAAGAGATAATAAAGATAACTGTTTATAAAAACAGTTATCTTATGATAAATAATTAATATTTCAAGCATAAAGAAATGTTTGACCTTACCCTTAGGGGAAGGGTTATCCTTTTTCTATTCTTTTAATAACCTAGTGAGTTAATATGAGTGAACAACAAAAAATCTCGTTCTCTGTTTATGGAATGAATTGCGCTAGCTGCGCAAGTACACTTACCAAGGCATTTGAAACGCTACCGAACATTCAGGCTAACGTAAACTTCAGTTTAGAGAAAGCAAGTTTAACTTTTGATAAAACGCAATTAAGTGAACCACTTGCGCCAGCAATTAATCAAATATTATTAGATAAAGGTTATCAAACAGATTATGAAACCTTAGTTTTCAATGCCGATTGGTCATGCGCAAGTTGCGTAGAAAAAACCGTAAAAGCTTTGAAAAAACATCCCTTTGTTATTGATGTTAAAACTAATTTGATCACTAAAACGCTATATGTAGAAACACTACAGAGTCTGGTCAACGCCGAACTAATACAAACATTGATTGCGATCAGTCCATATCAGTTAGAGCAAAAAGACAACCATAGCTCACAACAAAAATTGATAAACAAACAACAACAAGAAAAACGTTTATTTCGTCGTGAAAAAATCAGTTTATTGTTAGCTTTATTATTAAGCTTGCCCTTCTGTATTGCGATGATATCGATGTTTATCAATGATACTCAATTGTTAAGCCCAATAATGCAATTCGCTTTAGCATCGCCTATTCAATTTTTAATTGGAGCGCGCTTTTATAAAGGTGCATGGCAAAGTATCAAGAACTACACCACTAATATGGATGTATTAGTGGTATTAGGGACTTCTGCCGCCTATTTCTTTAGTGTCTACTCGATGCTCAGTGGTCATCACACTCACCTGTACTTTGAAAGTAGTAGTTTAGTGATCGTGTTAATTCGTATTGGGAAATATTTAGAGTTTAAAGCGAAAAAATCCAGTAGCCAAGCAATCGCTTCTTTAAATCAATTACAGGCCATTGATGCGCAGGTAAAAAAAGGAAAAGTGTTTAAAACCGTATTAATTGAACAAGTACAAGTGAACGATCTTGTGCAAATAGCTGCTGGCGATAAAGTACCGGTTGATGGTGTTATTGTCGAAGGTAGTAGCTATATTAATGAATCATTATTGACTGGTGAAAGTAAGCCTATTTTAAAAAATACTGACGACACTATTTATGCAGGTACGATAAATGGTGATGGCACGCTCTTAATTAAAACAACCGCAGTCAATGAACAAACTAAATTACACCATATCATTTCGCTGGTTGAGTCAGCGCAAATGAGTAAAGCGCCCATCTTACAATTGGTTGATAAAATAAGCGCTGTTTTTGTCCCTGTCGTGTTAAGTATTGCTTTATTAACCTTTGCGAGTTGGATGTTAATTGATGGTAACTTTGAAGCCGCATTACTGCATAGTGTTGCCGTATTAGTTATTGCTTGCCCTTGTGCATTAGGGCTAGCAACCCCTACTGCTATGGTTGTCGGTACTGGTTTAGCTGCGCAGAAAGGTATTTTAATAAAAGACCTCAATACGTTACAAATGGCGCATAAATTAGATTATATCGCCTTTGATAAAACCGGAACCTTAACCAAAGGAAAAGTAGGGTTAGAAAAAGTAACCGCTTTGGATAGCGACTTTTACCCTATTTTATTGGCATTACAAACAGCCAGTAAGCACCCCATTGCTAAAGCAGTGGTTGAGCATTGCCAATCACTGGAGGTTGAGCCAAAACAGCTCACCAACATACAAAGTATTCAAGGTGAAGGTATCACTGCCACATTAAATGGTGATAATGTATATGTCGGTAATGAGAAAATCCTAACACGCTTTAAAGTCGATAAAGCAACACAACTTGCTACCCATGCTATTAATGTAGCCGAAGATGATAATGTCATTTATGTCGGATATAAAGAGAGCATAATTGGCTTCTTTTTAATCGCAGATCAACTACGCGAACAGAGCCAACAAGCGATTACAGATTTACAAAAGCTCGATTTATCGACCTTGATGTTAAGCGGTGACAAGTATCAAGTGGTTGAAAAACTCAGCTCAGAACTTGGTTTAGATGGATTCTATGCACAACAATCACCACAACAAAAACTTCAGCATCTATCGAGATTACAACAAGATCATTTAGTCGCGATGGTAGGAGATGGAGTTAATGATGCGCCTGCCCTAGCACAGGCCGATGTAAGTATTGCAATGGGCGGCGGCAGTGATGTTGCTAAGCATACTGCGTCAATGACCTTGATGCGTGATGATCCGCGCTTAATCGCCGTTGCAATCAAGTTATCCAGATATACTTGGAGAACGATTAGACAAAACTTATTTTGGGCATTTATCTTTAATACTATTGCTATTCCTGCTGCAGCGCTTGGTTATTTAAACCCAACACTAGCGGCACTTGCAATGACCGCTTCTAGTTTAATGGTATTAGGTAACTCGTTACGTTTAAAAACATCTCAATCAAGCATTTAAGGGCTATTATGGTAACCATCAGTCAAGCAGCAAATAAAACCGGTTTATCAGTGAAATCGATTCGTCATTATGAGGAAATTAAACTCATTGATACACCACCGCGAGATGAAAGTGGCTATCGCTTTTACCCTGATAGCCTACTAAAACAATTGCATTTTATAGTGAATGCCAAACAAGCTGGGTTTAATTTACAAGAGTGCAAAATATTACTGGCTTTATCTGAAAATGAGCATAGAAGCAGTAAAAACGTAAAGGAAATTGCTTTACAGAAAATAGAAGAAATTGAAGCACGTATAAAACAGCAACAGTTATTAGTGCAACAGTTAAAGAAAATAACTAAGCAATGTCCTGGAGACCAACAATCAGAGTGCGCGATAATAGATGCTTTTAGTGTTGATCAATAAACTTAAGCGACTAAGGTAAAGTCGCGATGAGAGAGCTCGACACCGTTTACTAAAATAGCAAGACGATGAAGTCCACAGTAGTATTTTCGAGTTGAAATAGCTTTAAAGTTAAATGACTTGGTAAATGTTTTGTTGTTTTGATTAATCATCGATTCTGATAATTGGAAAATCTTACGTGCTTGTTTGCCATTGCTTTTCATAAAATCAATGGCAAACTCAATACGTAATTTATCAAGTGTGCTATTGCGCTTATGCTGTAGTGCAAAACTAAAATGTAATAGCTCCCCTAACCTAACCTGTTGCTCACAATTGAAGTCGTTCACTTCGATCTCTTTAGGCGGCAAAAAACCAAATAATGCTAAAGCCGATGGATCAGCTTGTTTGAGCAAACTACGACAAGCATGTTTTACCAAACGCTGGGTTTGAATCGTCTTGTTTTCCACTAACCATTTAGCCGCAATATCAGTCACCAATTGCGGATGATCTTTAGCAATATCATTTAAGTTATTAGCGACACTGCGACGTACATATTCACTTAGATCTGCTTTTAGATTTTCTAAAATAGGCAATAAATAGACAGGATCTTTTTTAAATTCAGGTAAAGCCATTGCCCATGGTAAACGTGGACGCGCGCCCTCCGAAGATAAACGCCTTATATGTTCATTATCGCTGACACTCCACTGTAACAAGATACTATGCATGGCTTGAGGATATTTCACAATAAAAGGACGGACTGCAAATTCTGCACTAGAAAATTGTGTTATGTATGAAAGAGCTGCGATTGATTCAGGAAAGTAATCCAGCCCATAAATTTCAACAAACGCAGGGACGAACATGCCTTGATAACTAGTAAAATGAGGAGCAATCTTTTCAATCACAGCTAATGTTGGTAGGTAATCAAATGCAATATACGCATTTAATTGAACAGCGATATGAATGGTACGTGCTTTTAGCTCTTTATTTTGCCAATCTGTATCAAAAATAGCATTGAGAAAAGCTGTTTTATTAAAATCCGAATAATGGCGCTGCACACAATCTGCAACATGTGCCATATACTGTAAGTTATAAACATCTTTTAATAAGGCAGCCATAGATCCTAATATTGTCTTTTTAATTTAAAAATCAAGCACTTAACTAATGAAAAATCATTATAAACAAAACTTAAGTGCTGCTATTGATGGTCAGCTAAACGACAAAAGTGAATTACAATACCCGTTCACCAAAATGAAATACGCAAAACTCACCTTCGTGCATTTTTGTCCAAGCTTCATCTTTTGTGAGAGGACGAGTAGCAATTACGGTCACAATATCCGAGTCTGATGTTTCCTGTTGAAAATCAACCGTCATATCTTCGTCAATTAATTGTGCTTTACCAAATGGTGCGCGTCGAGTTATCCAATGTAAATTATTAGTGCAATAGCACATTACATATTCACCATCAGTTAGTAACATATTAAAAACACCAAGCTTTTTTAACTGATCTGCATAACTTGCAATCAGTTTAAACATCTCCAGCATGTTCTCTGGTGGTTGTTTATATTGTTTATGTAACTGGTCTATGATCCAACAAAAAGCACGTTCGCTATCGGTCTGTCCAATCGGGTTAGCATAGCCCATTGCTAAATCTTCATAGCCTGTTAACTGACCATTATGTGCATAGGTCCAATTACGTCCCCATAACTCGCGGATAAATGGATGGGTATTTTCTAAGTTAACCCCACCGCGATTAGCTTGACGAATATGGCTAATAACAGATTTACTTTTAATCGGGTAGCTTTTTACTAGCTCTGCGACTTTAGAATTAAAACTAGGGCTAGGATCTTTAAAGCTACGGCATCCCTTCCCTTCATAGAAAGTGATACCCCAACCATCTTTATGAGGCCCTGTTTCCCCACCACGCCTTACTAAACCACTAAAACTAAAACAGATATCCGTAGGGACATTGGCACTCATGCCTAATAATTCACACATTAGTTAAGCTTGTTCCATTTTCTTTTCGATTAAATAAATTAAAATATGAATAACTTTAATATGTATTTCTTGAATACGATCAGCATAGCCAAAATGCGGTACTCTCACTTCTACATCAGCTAGACCGGCCATTTTCCCGCCATCTTTACCAGTTAAAGCAATTACTTTTATGCCTTTGGTTTTCGCCGTTTCAATTGCTTTTAAGATATTTACTGAATTGCCACTGGTTGATAAACAGAATAATACGTCACCTTCACGCCCTACTCCTTCAAGGTAGCGTGAAAAAATAGCATCAAAACCAAAGTCATTACCAACACAAGAAATGTGGCTTACATCAGAAATAGCAATAGCAGGATATGAAGGACGATTTTCTCGGTAACGACCTGTTAATTCTTCAGCGAAATGCATCGCATCACAATGCGAGCCACCATTACCACAAGCAATTACTTTACCGTCACGTTTAAATGAGCTTGCTAATAACGTCGCTGCATCTTCAATACACTGTATGTTATTGTCATCCGCTAAGAAATCAGCCAATACTTTTTGTGACTCTAACAGCTCGTCTTTAATTAATGATAAATTCATAATACCTACTTCTTAAAATATGTTTATTAACTACCAGCGATCTATTACTGGTTATTGTTACTTGAATTGCACAATACAAAAATACTTGAATCACAATATATCACGGAGGTGATAACAATGAACAAGATCTCAATGGCTGAAGCTGTTGTTTACCTTATAAATTAAGCAAATGTACATCTTCTTCTTTGTCAGAGAATTGTTTCTTTAAAGTGGATTTTGCTTCCATATGAATTTCACCATTTTGATCAATCGTAAAATGATCTGGTTTTTCATTAAATTCTTTTTGATAAGCCATCACTAATTGTAAAGAGTGAGCCTTTTGCTCTTCACTTAATTTAGCGCCATCTAGCCATTTGCCAGTTTCAACAGCAGTTTTTAATTTATCATACAGCTCTGGAGAAATATTTTTTGCATACTGATTTATGTTTTCCACTGTATTACCTTGTATTACGTTATAAAATTTAATTTGAAGTATATTTATTTACTTAAAAATATCTAGTTATGTTTTTGCACCAACTGCAAAGACTTTGTAAAAATATCAAGATTAATACAAAGCCTTCTTAATAGCGGTTAATCTTTACTCTCTTTAGGCACCGCTTGAAAAAGTAAAATGGAATGTGCAACTGCATGTACTGGTATTTCCACTTTATTGTGATGTTCAACTAACTCGCCTGTAGCACAACTTGTATCCAATACCGCAATCCACTTTTTATCTGCCCCTAAATCTGGTAACTGGCAAGCAATTTGATAGGTAGATGCATTTAAAATGAGATACCAATGTTCACCATTAGGAGCCGCTTCTGCAAGTTCAACTGCAATTGCTTGAGAATTTGATGCATGCCAATCGTCACTTTCCATTAAATAACCATCAGGATGGTACCATTTAGCGCTATCGCTATTCTCATCATCGTCGTCTAACGTGAGGCCGCCGAATAATTTAGACGCTTCTCTTAAGGCAATAATTTTTGATGTGAATTGCTTTAAGAGTTGATCACTTTCAGATAGTTCCCAATTGATCCAACTGATTTCATTATCTTGACAGTAAGCATTATTATTACCCGCTTGATGATTACCCATCTCGTCACCTGAAAGAAAATGAGGTGTACCTTGCGATAAAAACAAGGTTGCAATCATATTACGTTTTTGTTGCTGTCTTAACTTATTAATACGTGGCTCGGTTGTTGGCCCTTCACAACCATAGTTAAATGATAAATTATGGCCATGACCATCTCGATTATTTTCTCCATTGGCTTGGTTATGGCGCTCTTTAAAGGACACCATATCATCCAATGTAAAACCATCGTGATAACAAATATAATTAACACTAGTAGTTTTACAGCGATTTTTAACAGGAAAAAAGTCATGTGACCCTAATAAACGGGTCGCGACTTCAGCTACTTTTCCTGTATCGCCTCGCCAAAATGAACGCATCGTATCGCGGTATCTGTCATTACACTCTTTCCACTGTTCAGGAAAGGCGCCTAAACGATATCCGCCCGGTCCAATATCCCAAGGCTCAGCAATTAACACCACTTCACTCAAAATAGGATCTTGCATTAATGCTTTGAAAAATGCGCTTTGCTCTGAAAAACCTTGTGCTTCTCGCGCCAATGTCACCGCTAAATCAAACCTAAAGCCATCCACTTGCATTTCTGTCACCCAGTAACGTAATGAGTCTAACGTTAATTTTAGGGACATTTTAAAATCTAGGTTAACGGTATTACCACAACCAGAGTGATTGCTGAATAATTGGTAATTAAGTCCCTGTTTGTCACTTTCAAAGGTGTAATATTGACGGTTATCTAATCCTTTTAAACTAAGTACTAGCCCGTTATAGCCTGACTCTGCAGTATGATTAAAGACCACATCAAGAATCACTTCGATGCCCGCTAGATGTAAGTCACGTACCATGGTTTTAAATTCGTTGACGGCATCATATTGTGAGTAACGTGTTTCAGGAGCAAAAAAGTTAATTGGGTTATAGCCCCAATAATTTGTTAAACCTAAGCCACCTAAACGTGCTTCACTCATAAAACTAAATACCGGCATGATCTGCAAACTAGTCACACCGAGCTTTTTATAGTGCTCGATACTTTCAGAGTGGGATAAACCTAAATATTTACCCCGCATTGGCAATGGAATATTAGGATTTAACTGGGTAAAACCTTTGGTATGTATTTCATATAAAATGCGCTCGCTATCTGCAAGTTTTGGTTTTTTTGCATCAAGCCAGTCAAACTGATCATCGATTACCACTGACTTGGCAACGGCCATGTCGTTATTATCACTTTGCGCCTGTACGAAACTGTGTTGCACTTTACTTAAACATTTAGCATAAGGGTCAATCAATAAGTGTTTTTTATTAAAAAATAAACCTTGTTCAGGTAAATAATCGCCATCAACACGATACCCGTATTTTTGACCAGCTTTGACACCTTTAAGGTAAATGTGCCACAGGTGAGTATAAGAGGTCTTTAGCGCATAACTTGCAATTTGGTTGTCATGCTTATCAAAAAGACAAAGCTCGACACTTTTACTGCCTTTGCTATGCACTGCAAAGTTACATCCTTGTTCATCTAAACTTGCTCCTAATGGATGAGCGAAACCATTTTCAGCAATAAAATTAGGTGTTCCTTCCTCAATTTTAATATTATCTTTCAATGTTTAGATTCCTTTTTTCTTTAGGTAAACTGTCGATAAAGGCGGTAGATTGATAAGTATTGAGTGTGCTTTTCCTTGCCATGGGTAAGCTTCACTTGTAAAGCTCCCCATGTAATCACCCATTGGATAGTTACTACCCCAATAATATTTACTATCAGTATTTAACACAACTTCATATTGTCCCGCTTGATCAACCGGAACACGGAAGTGCTCTCTTGGGATTGGCGTAAAGTTAGAGAGGCAAATGACAAAATCACTTTGGTCAAGGCTATAACGCACAAATGAAATAACACTATTCTCACCATCACTATGATCTAGCCATGCAAACCCGTTTTCATCATAATCCAATTCAAACATCGCTTTATTGTCTTTGTAGAAATGGTTTAAATCACAGATTAATTGTTTTTGCCCTTTATGTTTATCATACGCTAAAAGATCCCAATCTAAGCTGTGATTGTGATTCCATTCTCGACTTTGAGCAAATTCCCCCCCCATAAAGTTAAGTTTTTTACCTGGATGACCGTACATATATCCCATATAAGCACGTAAATTAGCAGCCGCTTGCCACTCATCACCTGGCATTTTATTTAACATGCTTTTTTTACCATGTACTACTTCATCGTGAGAAATTGGTAATACAAAATGCTCATTGTAGTGATAGGCCATTGAAAAGGTCATTTCATGATGATGGTATTTACGGTACATAGGATCTTGTTGAATATAATCTAAGGTATCGTGCATCCAGCCCATATTCCATTTAAAGCCAAAGCCTAACCCACCTTCAAATGTTGGTTTAGAAACACCAGAAAAAGCCGTAGATTCTTCTGCAATGGTCATTGCATGAGGGTATTGACGATACACTTCTTCGTTAAACCATTTTAATAAACTAATGGCTTCATAGTTGTGATTACCACCATCAACATTAGGTACCCACTCACCTTCTTCTCGTGAATAATCCCAATAAAGCATAGAGGCAACAGCATCAACACGTAACCCATCTACATGGAACTTATCCAACCAAATTAACGCACTAGCGACTAAAAATTGGCGTACGTTATCGCGCCCAAAATCATAAATATAAGAGTTCCAATCTGGGTGCCAACCACGACGAGGATCTTCATATTCATATAAAGCCGTTCCATCAAAACGCGCTAAACCATGGGGGTCTGCCGGGAAATGAGCTGGTACCCAGTCGACAATCACGCCAATACCTGCTTGGTGACATTGGTCAATAAAGAATTTAAGATCATCTGCATCGCCAAAACGGCTTGTTGCTGCAAACAACCCAACTGGCTGATAGCCCCAAGAACCATCAAAAGGAAACTCAGAAATAGGCAACACTTCTAAATGCGTATACCCCATCTCAATTAAGTAAGGTAATAAATCATCGGCCAGCTCACGATAAGTGAGCATACGCTCAGTGCCGTTTTCAAGTTTACGTTTCCATGAACCAAGGTGTACTTCATAGATACTCATCGCTGCAAAACGTTTATCTCCAAGCTGCGAAGCTCGCCACTGTTCATCGCCCCACTGATACGCATCATGATCAACCACAATAGAGGCATGGGAAGGATATAATTCCGCTTGGAAACCAACGGGATCTGCTTTATGCGGTAAACGGTGACCTGCGGCATCTTTAAGTTCAAATTTGTAAGCACAACCTGCACTTAACCCAGGCACAAATATAACCCAATGACCACACCAGCTTTTTTGCATTGGATGACGACGACCATCCCAGTGATTATGTGAGGTTAATAAACTCACACTACTTGCATTCGGGGCATATACAATAAAACGTACACCACTTATTTCAAGATCATCAACCGTTACTGTCTTTAACTGTGCGCCTAAGGTTTTATAAACATTTTCTGGTGCTTCAGATAAACTTTGCAACCCATCAAAAGCGATATCATGAAATTGGTAAGGGTCAATCAGTTGATTTGACCCTTGTTTATAGTCGACATTTAATTGATAAATAAATGGTTGTGTACCTTTAGGTAATATAATTTCAAATAAACCACTTTCGTAAACCTGTTTTAACTCGCCTGATAAGGCACTTTCATCTAGCGCGAGAAACGAAACAGCTACCGCTTCAGGTAACCAGACTCTTAATAACAAACCACCTTCATGTTCAATTAAGCCTAAGTGCTTAAATGGTTCAGCTAACCTCGCCTCTTGCAGCTTATCGACTAACTCTTTTTTTAGTGGTGCAAGTGGCAGAATAACTCCACTCTTGGCCATTGGTTGTTGCACTGTCTTTTTTACTGTAGCGGTTTTCTTCACTGTTGGTTTTTTAGTCATATTAAATACCTAATAGAAGCATAAATGCTGAGTTTTAATTACTTTGAGCGTGCAATTGTTAACGCTTTTAATAAACCTTTAATATCTTCGTTATTAAAAATATCATCTAAGTTATGAGTTAATTTACGTTGCCAATTTTTATATTCATTACTTGTTCCTGGAACATTAACTGGTTGATCCATCTCTAAAAAATCTTCTAACTGTAAACTTAACAATGATGAATTGCCTGCAGCAAGATGTTTTTGCAACGAAAAGTTTAAAGTTTGATCCATCCCTGTCATATTTGCATCGTGGTACCTATCATCAGGGATACTGTGATGGCCATGCAGGCTATTTAATATCTGCTGTTTGCTTTCAACGCGCTCACGCATCAATCTATCCAATACATTTTGATCTGGGTATAAACCCAACGCTTTACCTAGCGTTAAGTCATCACAATGCCAGTAGCCTTTGATGGTCGGCATGTCATGAGTAGATAAAGTTGCCATCGCTTGTTGAATATAATGAGAAGGTGAAATATAACCGCCGTCTTCAGCTTGCTCAAAGAAAAAGACCTTATATGAATACACACCAGCGTCTTTCAGTAGCACATCCATTCCATCGGGCACAGTGCCTAAGTCTTCTCCAATCACTAAACACTGATTGCGGACACTTTCTAAAGCAAGAATGTTCAACATATCGTGCACGTTATAATAGATATAAGCACCTTTATCAGCACTAACGCCTTCTGGCACCCACCACAAACGCAACAGCCCCATCACATGATCGATACGTAAAGCACCGCAATAACTCATGTTTGCTTGTAATAACTCAATAAAATCTTTGTAGCCCGTTTTATAAAGGTGGTCCGGAGACAATGGAGGTAACCCCCAACTTTGTCCTAAAGGACCTAATACATCAGGCGGTGCACCAATACTGATATTTTCATGGTAAGACTCATGATTTGCCCATACTTCACTGCTATTTTTACCCACACCTACGGCCAAATCTCTATATAGGCCAAGCGTCATTCCTAATGATTTTGCTAGCTGATCAGCTTCTGCAAGTTGTGTTTCTGTCACCCATTGGCAATAACACCAAAACAACACCTCTTGTTTATTTTCTTCGCACCATTGCTGAACCGCTTTTTCAGAAAATGATTGGAAAGCCTCTGGCCAAGCAGGCCAGCCCCATGCATCTTTATTTTCGGCTAAGAATTTAAACTGTAATGCATCAAATGCAGCTTGTTGTTGAAGTGTTTCACCTTTCTCTTCTACATAGGCTAAAAATGCTGTTAGACGTTGTTGGTTGGCTGCTTTACCCTCATTCAAAGTAGCAAATAACGCTCTTAAAGAGGTCAGTTTTAATTCACTGACTTGTTGATAATCAACCCATTCTACCGCTCGTAAGTCCGTTAACTTTTGCTGAAATTGTTCGCTTTTATATAATGTCTGTAGCGTATTACAGTGTTTAAACTCTGGAACCGCATTGATATCCGTATAGAGAATATTTAACCATTTCCGAGAAGATGGGCTATAAGGGCTAGCATGTTCAGGTTGAGATGGGTTCAAGGCATGGATCGGGTTTAAACCAATAAAATCACCACCATTTTCAGCGGTTTTCCTTAATAACTCTTTTAAATCAGAAAAGTCACCAATACCCCAGTTATTCTGGCTTCTTAAGCAATAAAGTTGAACACTTGTGCCCCACAGCTTATGCCCTTGTTGAATTTTTTCAGGTGTAAAGCACGCCGCTGGTGTAATAATCAATGACATCACAGCGAGAGGTTCTTCATTACCTTTTTCCAATAATGAAAGCTGATGATAACCAATAGTTAATGGCAAGCTCAGAGCAACTTCATATAATTGAAACTCAACGTCAGCAATCTCAGTAATGGCACACAGTGGGAAGTCAATTGCTATTAGCTCTTCTTCTAATATTTCTCCCTGCTCAGTTGTCACTCTGTAAATTAACTGGTCAGTGACAAAATCAATGGGAAGACGCACTTCAACTTGGTAAGTATCGGCTTCTTGTAATACTGATACTGGTGCTAATAAGGATAACCAATGCTCACTTTCTGCTTGTTTATAATAAGCTTCTAGCTGTGCATCATCGGATACATCAAAGCCCATTTTCTCAATGAGACGACTAATGTCTTCTTCAAGTACTGTTGTTGGTTTTCCCCAAGCATCAACAAAATTAGCATCAATACCCTTTAATTGCATAAAGTAATCTAACGCGGGACGACTCATAATTCACCTATGTTCAATGTTATTGTTATATATAGCTAACTATATATTGATTCAAATCAACGGGCTAACCAAGATTGCAATATTATGTTTGTATCTAGTAAAAATTTAAAAGTAGAATGCTTGTTGATTTTAATTCACTTCAGACATTTAATATACATCAATTTAACACCCACTTTTAGTTATACAGTTGATTATTTAAAAATCAACAATATAGTGTAATAGAAGTGTAAACAGAACTGCGCTGACTTTACTTCATGACAAAGGATCAATAATGATTGCACATTTGGGATTGACAACAATAAAACAAATAAGCAGTAATCTTTCCATACAAGTTAACCAAGATAACTTTGAGTTCCTGGTAATTAACCATCCAAAGTTTGATGCGGCTTTTGCATTGCATGGAGCTCATTTAGTGCACTTTCAGATAAAAGGCCAAGCCCCGCTAATTTATACCAGTAGTAATGCCATCTATTCTGCAGATAAAGCCATCAGAGGTGGCGTGCCGATTTGTTGGCCTTGGTTTGGCAGTACAGTAGAAACAAAACAAAAAAATTTACCATCCCATGGTTTTGCTAGAACCAGCAAGTGGCAGCTCAACGACACTTCTGAAAATGAACAAGGGGTTGATATTGAATTTTTGTTTGCGTCAAATTCCGAGACTAAATCTGTCTGGAATAATGATTTTCAAGTCACTCTTAAAGCACAATTAACTGACCAAATAAAGTTAACCTTAGTCACTAAAAATACAGGTGATCAAGGATTTACTTACAGAGGCGCTTTACATTCATACTTACATATAGGAGATATTAAGCAATTTGCTGTTAATGGATTAGCAAGTACTTACAGTGATTCATTAGATCACGGCGTAATAAAAAACACTCAACAACCGGCCTATCCATCAGGCCCAATTGATGCAATATTTGCGGTAAATGAAGGTGATATTGTATTAGAAGATAAGGCAAACCAAAGAAATATAACCATTCGCAATCAAGGAAATGATTCAGTGGTTGTGTGGAATCCTTGGGAAGAAGGCGCAAAGGCGTTTGTCGATATGCCAGATGATGGTTACAAAACGATGTTCTGTGTAGAGTCTGCGATTACAGCAAAACAAGGGGTTTATGTTGCGCCAAATCAACAACATTGCCTTCAAACTGTCATAAAATAAGGTTAAATTGTTGGGCGTTGCCCTTCAATGTTACAAAAAAGTGTATGCTAAATGACCAAAAATGATTTAAATTTACTTATTCAGCTAGCTAAAGTAGTTTAGATTAATGACAAATAGCAGTTTAATGATTCTTTTGCTTTATTTTCTAAAGAATTCACCTTAAGATGTCTCGGTAATTTAATTACTGTGATATTAGTTCAAAAAACATAAACTTTGTTTTTTATAATTTTTTGAAGTAACGCAAGATTTTATAAAAAAAAGAAGTTGCTTTCTGAGCTTATAACTTGATTAACATCAAGTTTAAGATGTTTATAACATCTATAATGATGGCAAGTTTAAAATCAAACCTCCAAAAGGAAAAATATAATGACAATTAAAGTAGGTATTAACGGCTTCGGTCGTATCGGCCGTTTCGTATTCCGTGCAGCATGTGAACGTGCTGATCTAGAAGTTGTTGCAATCAATGACTTAATCGACGTTGAATACATGGCTTACATGCTTAAATATGACTCAACTCACGGTCGTTTCAACGGTACTGTTGAAGTTAAAGACGGTAACCTAATCGTGAACGGTAACACAGTACGTGTAACTGCAGAACGTAACCCTGAAGAATTAAAATGGGATGCAGTTGACGTAGACGTAGTTGCTGAAGCAACTGGTCTTTTCCTTACTGACGAAACAGCTCGTAAACATATCACAGCTGGTGCGAAGAAAGTTGTATTAACTGGCCCTTCTGGCGACGTTCCAATGTTCGTTAACGGTGTTAACTTCTCTGAGTACGCTGGCCAAGATATCGTTTCTAACGCTTCTTGTACTACTAACTGTCTTGCGCCAATGGCTAAAGTTCTTAACGACAAATGGGGCATCGAATCAGGTCTAATGACAACTGTTCATGCAACAACTGCAACTCAAAAAACAGTTGACGGTCCTTCAATGAAAGACTGGCGCGGTGGTCGTGGTGCTTCTCAAAACATCATCCCATCTTCTACTGGTGCAGCTAAAGCTGTAGGTAAAGTAATCCCAGAACTTAACGGTCTACTAACAGGTATGGCTTTCCGCGTACCAACTGCTGACGTATCAGTTGTTGACTTAACAGTTAACTTAAAATCTGCTGCTACATACGAAGAAATTTGTGCAGAAATGAAACGCGCTTCTGAAAACGAAATGGCTGGCGTTCTAGGTTACACTGAAGATGCAGTAGTATCTCAAGACTTCATCGGTGAAATCCAAACTTCAGTATTTGATGCTAAAGCTGGTTTATCACTAACTGACAAATTCGTTAAAGTTGTATCTTGGTACGATAACGAAATCGGTTACTCAAACAAAGTACTAGACTTAATTGCACTTGTTTCTAAATAAGACCAATTAAATAGTATTATGAAGCCTGCTTAACGCAGGCTTTTTTGTATCTAACACCCTCACAAATACCATTCATTTCTAAATTCACTTTCCTCTATCAATAAAATACTGAACTAACGGCTTCAGTTCGTTAATTTTAACGATCTGTATTTTCTTTTTTAAAGATAGATGCGGTTAATTGATATAACAGGTTACTTTTAGCAAACTGGATAGCATCTAAAAATAAACGGGTATTGAATACAGCGACACTAATCCCTAAAATAAATTTTTACGGGGCAAAATAACGACTTCAAAAAAGTATGCACAACAGCATCATTCATCTATAACATTTTAAATTCAAGACTCTGATCACTGCTAAGTCCTTACAATGTAAAATAATAAAAAAGTACAACAAAGCAGCATTAACAATAAAAGTGATGTTTCACTATAATTAAAAATAAATAAATTGGATCGCTTTTTGGCTTTCATTTAGCCACAATATACAGATACAAATTAATAGGTAACAATATGAATCAAGTATCACCCAGCCTCTTTTGGCACGACTACGAAACATTTGGACTTAACCCAGGCACAGACCGCCCTTCTCAATTTGCAGGCATTCGTACAGATCTTGATTTGAATGTAATTTCAGAACCGCAACAATGGTATTGTCGACCTCCCAATGATTATTTACCGGGACCAGAAGCTTGCTTGATCACGGGGATCACTCCACAACATGCGTTACAACATGGCGAATTTGAAAATCAATTTATTTTTAATATTCTTCAAGAATTTCAACAGGCAAATACTTGTGTTGTAGGCTACAACAATATCCGCTTTGATGATGAAGTCACACGCTTTACTTTGTATCGTAATTTCCATGATCCATACCAACGTGAATGGCAAAATGGTTGTTCTCGTTGGGATATTATTGACATGGTTAGAGCATGTTATGCACTTAGACCTGAAGGGATTGAATGGGTTTATGATGAAAATGATGTACCCAGTTTTAGACTAGAGTTACTAACAAAAGCAAATGACATTGCACACCAACAGGCGCATGATGCAATGTCTGATGTGTACGCGACGATTGCAATGGCAAAATTAATCAAAACAGTACACCCAAAACTATACGATTACTGTTTTTCATTAAGACAAAAAAACAAAGTACTTCATCAACTTAAGCTTGGTACTTATACACCACTCGTGCATATTTCAGGTATGTTTCCTGCTTTACAAGGTTGTAGTTCATATATATTACCAGTGACAACTCATCCAACTAATAATAACGCGGTGATAGTGATCGATCTTAATAAAGATATTTCGTCACTACTCACTTTATCAGTTGAAGAAATTCAGGAATATTTATATACCTCTTCAGATAATTTACCTGAAGGCATTAGTAGACCTCCGATTAAATTAATTCATATTAACAAATGCCCGATTGTAGCCAGTGCAAAAACATTAACACCAGAGAGAGCAAAAACACTGGGCATCGATGCAAAACAATGTCGTGAATCTATTAATATTTTCAACGAAAATAAACAATTGGTAGAGAAACTATTTGCAGTGTTTGACACGCCGGCCAAACCACAACAAGAACAGCAACCTGAACAAAAATTATATTCAGGCGGCTTTCCTTCAACCAATGACAAAAATGAAGCTAAAAAAATTGTCGCTTTATCACCTCAGCAAATAGCAAATCATCAACCAGAGTTTGATGATCCAAATCTTGCGACACTATGGTGGCGATACAAAGCAAGAAACTACCCAGAAACATTAACCGAACAAGAACAGCAAAAATGGAATAGACATAGAGAAGCGTATTTCTTAGACAATATGCAGGAATATGTAAATCGTTTAGATGTATTAGCCATTGAACATCAACATGATCCAGACAAAATAGAGTTATTACAAAAACTAAGCCATTACTTAGCATTTTTGACCAACCAGTAAAATTTTAAATATGCGCTATCGCTTAAATATCCAGATGTTATCTTTAGATATTAATACGATAGCCATTTAATATATCTCAAAATCCTATATGGTATAACAAAATGTAACTTCCGCATTTTTTCACATTGGATATGCTACATCCCACTATTTAAAAACCAACTAACAGGAACACTATCATGAGCAAGATTTTTGATGACAATTCACAAACAATTGGCGGTACTCCACTAGTACGTTTAAAAAATGTAACGACTGGAAACGTTTTTGCAAAAGTTGAAAGCCGTAACCCTAGCTTCAGTGTTAAATGTCGTATTGGCGCAAACATGATCTGGGAAGCTGAGAAGAATGGCACATTAACAAAAGATGTTGAATTAGTTGAAGCAACAAGTGGTAACACAGGTATCGCACTAGCGTTTGTTGCTGCTGCTCGTGGTTATAAAATAACACTAACAATGCCTAACACAATGAGTGTTGAGCGACGCAAATTATTAAAAGCATTAGGTGCTAACTTAGTACTAACTGAAGGCGCTCAAGGTATGAAAGGCGCAATCAATAAAGCTGAAGAAATTGCACAATCAGCACCAGGTAAGTACTTTGTTGTACGCCAATTCGAAAATCCAGCAAATCCACAAATCCATGAAAAAACAACAGGTCCAGAGATCTGGGAAGATACAGATGGTGAAGTTGATGTATTCATTGCTGGTGTGGGTACTGGTGGTACAATTTCAGGTGTAACTCGTTACATCAAAGAAACAAAAGGCAAAGCAATCGTAAGTGTTGCAGTAGAGCCGACTGATTCTCCAGTTATTACGCAAGCATTAGCTGGCGAGGAATTAACACCTGGACCACATAAAATTCAAGGTATTGGCCCTGGTTTCATCCCTAAAAACTTAGATCTTTCTTTAATCGACCGTGCTGAGCAAGTTAGTAACGAAGACTCAATTGAAATGGCTCGCCGTTTAATGGAAGAAGAAGGTATTTTAGCTGGTATCTCTTCAGGTGCAGCAGTAGTAGCAGCATCTCGTTTAGCACAAGAACCAGAATTTAAAGATAAGAATATTGTAGTAATATTACCAAGTTCGGGTGAACGTTACTTATCAACTGCATTATTTGCAGGTGTTTTCGAAGGTGAAAACTTCGCATAACACGCTTTTTTAAGCTTATCTAAGGCACTTAAAAGTGCCTTTTTTTATTTTCAAATAAACGATAAATAAATCAAAGCTTAAAAAACAAACAAAAACACCAACATTAACTAGTTTTACTGCCTTTTCTCTAAAAAATTATTGACCTATAGCCCCTTATTTAGGATCATTAATTGTGAAATTAATAAGGTTAAATGAGCTACTTAGAGATAAGAGTTACATTAGTTTATTAGTATTTCTCTATTGTAATTTAATTACAATTTATAGAGGTTATCTAAGTAATAAACCTCATCAACACAATGTTATATTCATTCAATAAAAAGTTATTCCCCCGGATAATTTTTTATTGTTAAAATCAAAAATAGATTAAGGTGTTACCATGTATCAAAAAACAGTAACTATCACAGCTCCAAACGGCCTTCATACTCGCCCAGCAGCACAATTTGTTAAAGAAGCAAAATCATTTGAATCTGACATCTCTGTTGAAGTTGGCACAAAATCAGCAAGTGCAAAAAGCCTTTTCAAATTACAAACTCTAGGTTTAACTCAAGGTACATCTGTTAACATCAAAGCAGAAGGCGCTGACGAGCAAAAAGCTGTCGATACGCTTGTTGAATTAATGGCAACATTAGTTTAATTCTCATATCTTTTATTAGATAAAATTTAGTAGTTTAAGGATAGGTTATGATATCTGGCATTCTAGCATCACCTGGTATTACTTTTGCGAAAGCATTGTTATTACAAGAAGACGAAATTTCTCTTAACAACGAAAAAATTCAAGATATTGATAAAGAAATATCTCGATTTTTAGATGGGCGAGCAAAGACTTCAGCTCAACTAGAAATAGTTAAGCAAAAAGCGCTCGAAACATTTGGAGAGGAGAAAGAAGCCATCTTTGAAGGGCATATAATGCTACTTGAAGATGAAGAGCTTGAAGAAGATATCATCGCCTATATTAAAAAGAACAAATGTACAGCTGACTTCGCAATTAATGCAATTGTTGAAGAAAATGCACAAATGTTATCAGAATTAGATGACCCTTATTTACGTGAGCGTGCTGCAGACTTCCGTGACATTGGTAATCGTTTACTAAAAAACGTTTTAGGTATCGTGATTATTAATCTTAGTGACATCGACGAAGAAGTTGTATTAATCGCTAATGACCTAACACCATCTGAAACAGCACAAATTAATCTAGACAAAGTATTAGGTTTTATTACTGATATTGGTGGCCGTACTTCTCATACGTCAATTATGGCGCGTTCGTTAGAAATTCCAGCAATTGTCGGTACTAACGATATTACTCAAAAAGTAGAAACTGGCGACCTAGTTATTCTTGACGCTTTAAATAACAAAGTCATCATCAACCCAAGTGATGAAGAACTTGCTGAAGCGAAAGAAGTGCGCGAGGCTTTCTTACATGAAAAAGCCGAGCTAGCAAAACTAAAAGACTTACCTGCAGAAACAACTGACGGACATCAAGTAGAAGTTGGTTCAAATGTTGGTTCAGTTAAAGACACAGATGGCGCTAAACGTAATGGTGCAGAATGTGTTGGTCTATACCGTACAGAATTCCTGTTTATGGATAGAGATCAATTACCAACTGAAGATGAACAATTCCTTGCATACAAAGATGTTGTAGAAGCAATGGAAGGTAAGCCATGTATTATTCGTACTATGGATATTGGTGGTGATAAAGATCTACCATATTTAGATCTACCTACTGAATTAAATCCATTCCTAGGTTGGCGTGCAATTCGTATTTGCTTCGACCGTCCTGAAATTATGAACCCTCAATTACGTGCCCTACTTCGTGCATCTGCATTTGGTAAGATTCGCATTATGTTCCCAATGATCATTTCTGTTGAAGAAGTGCGTAAATTGAAAGACATTCTAGAGACATTAAAAGCAGAACTTAGAAACGAAAGTGTTGCATTTGATGAAGAAATTGAAATTGGTGTTATGATTGAAACACCTGCTGCTGCAGCAATTGCTCATCATTTGATCAAAGAAGTAGACTTCTTTAGTATCGGTACAAATGACTTAACGCAATATTCACTTGCTGTTGACCGCGGTAATGAGTTAATTTCAGACCTTTACAACCCATTAACACCTTCTGTATTAACGATCATCAAGACAGTTATTGATGCATCTCACGCTGCTGGCAAATGGACAGGTATGTGTGGAGAATTAGCAGGCGATGAGCACGCAACTCTGTTACTATTAGGTATGGGCTTAGATGAATTCTCTATGAGTGCAATTTCTATCCCGACTGTGAAGAAAATTATTCGCAGTACTAGTTACGCAGATGCAAAAGCATTAGCAGATAAAGCACTGTCAGTAGCGACAGCAGCAGAAATTGAAGCGTTAGTAAAAGAATTCAACGCAGCTAACGGCATCAGCTAAGATCTTATAAAGGTGGACGATAGTTAATATCGCCCCCTTTAATCGTTTATATATAATTTTGGAGTTAAAACTTATGGGTTTTTTCGATTCACTTAAAAAAGCAATGACTGGAAGTACACCATCATCAAATACTATCGATATGATCGCACCTATCTCAGGTGAAATTGTTGCAATTGAAGATGTGCCAGACGTTGTTTTTGCTGAAAAAATTGTAGGCGATGGTATAGCAATACGCCCTACCGGCAATAAAATGGTAGCGCCATGCGATGGTGAAATTGGTAAAATTTTTGAAACAAACCATGCTTTCTCTTTAGAGTCTGATAGTGGTATTGAGCTTTTTGTTCACTTTGGTATTGATACTGTTGAGCTTAAAGGTCAAGGTTTTACTCGTATTGCTCAAGAAGGCCAAAAAGTGAAAGCCGGTGAAACAATCATTGAGTTTGATCTTGAGTTTTTAACTAAAAATGCAAAATCAATTTTAACTCCTGTTGTTATTTCTAATATGGATGAAATTAAAGAACTACAAAAAATGTCTGGCAGTGTTGTTGTTGGAACAGACACCGTATTGAAAATAGTTAAATAATTTATCTATAAACTGAAAAAATAAAGAGTCGCTATTGCGACTCTTTTTGTTTCTGCCCTTTTTTTCCTCACAGCTTCTTTGCTACAATTACCTCCTATTTTTCAACTGATAAGCACCCAACATGACAGCAATAATGTACGGTATACCTAATTGTGACACGATCAAAAAAGCACAAAAATGGTTAAAAGAAAACAACATCCCTTTCACTTTTCATGACTACAGAAAAGATGGGCTAGATGAATCGCTACTAGAAAAATTACTAGCACACTCAAGCTGGGAGACATTACTTAATAAACGTAGTACCAGTTATAGAGCGCTCACAGATAATCAAAAACAAACACTTAACGAAGATAATGCAAAAGCGTTATTCATCGAATCTCCAACATTAATAAAACGCCCTGTTATTATTTATAAAGAATCAGCAATTGTTGGCTTCAATATAAAAAACTATCAAACATTTTTTGCCGTATAAGGAAATACAATGTCTCACTCCCCCGTTGTAACGTTATTACAAGATTTAATGAGTCGTCGCTCAGTAACACCTGAAGATGCAGGTTGCCAAGATTTACTTATTTCTCGATTAGAAAAACTTGGTTTTGTATGTGAAACCATGGAATTCGAAGATACTTTGAACCTTTGGGCGAGAAAAGGCACTGAAGCACCCCTATTTTGTTTTGCTGGCCATACTGATGTTGTTCCACCAGGACCAGAAAGCAAATGGAACACCCCTCCTTTTGAGCCGACTATCATCGACGGTATGTTATACGGACGTGGTGCGGCTGATATGAAAAGTGGTATCGCTTGCTTTATGTTAGGTCTAGAAGCATTCATTGAAGAACACCAAGATCATAAGGGCTCTATTGCTTTATTAATCACTAGTGATGAAGAAGGCCCCTTCATTAATGGTACAACACGTGTTGTTGATGTTTTGGAAGCGAGAAATGAAAAAATCGATTACTGTATCGTAGGAGAACCATCTAGTACTAACCATGTTGGTGATATCATTAAAAATGGTCGTCGTGGCTCATTAACTGCAGATATTACTTTTAAGGGTACACAGGGGCATGTTGCTTACCCGCATTTAGTTAATAACCCAATCCACTTAGCGGCACCTGCTTTAGCCGAATTAGTACAAACAGAATGGGATAAAGGTAATCAATACTTCCCTGCAACAAGTTTCCAAATTACTAACTTCAACTCAGGTACTGGCGCTAGTAATGTAGTTCCCGGTGATGCCGTTGTGCAATGTAACTTCCGTTATTCTACGGAATTGACTGCTGATATGCTCACAGAGAAAGTAGAAAGTATCTTAAATAAAGCAGGATTTGAGTACGATATAAAATGGACTTATAACGGTCAGCCATTTATTACTGAACCAGGTTCTTTAACTGATGCCGTTGCACAAGCTATCCTAGCGACCAATGGAATTACTACTGAGTTATCAACGAGTGGTGGGACATCAGACGCTCGCTTTATTGCACCTACTGGTGCACAAGTTGTGGAATTAGGGCCAATCAATGCAACTATTCATAAGGTAAATGAGTCTACGAATATTGCACAATTAGATGAATTGGTTGATATTTTCAAATTAACCCTTAAAAATCTACTAGCATGAACCCATTAGCGCTCACAGGACAGGTACAAACTCATTTAGTTGAGTTTGCACCTAACCGTTTATTACATAAACAAGTCATTTCAGATTTTACTGGCTTACAAAGCGCTGCTGAAAAACAAGGTTTTACCTTGCATATCGCCAGTGCATTCCGCAGTTTTGATCGGCAATTAATGATTTGGAATAATAAATATTCTGGTGTGACAACAATACTTGATAAAGATGAGCAACCTATTGATATCGATAAAGTAAGTGAAAAAGAAAAGCTTACTCACCTACTGCATTGGTCAGCTTTACCTGCAACCAGTCGCCATCATTGGGGGACTGATATGGATGTTTATGACCCGACTTTATTGCCCAAAAATCAAGCTTTACAGTTACAAAAAAGTGAGTATGTAAAAGGAGGTTATTTCTCTGAATTAACTCATTGGTTAAGTGAAAATAGTCAAGAGTTCGGTTTTTATCGTCCCTACCAGAATGATCAAGGTGGTGTGGCACAGGAACCTTGGCACCTTAGCTATTTTCCATTGGCTGATGAATTCTTAAAACAATTAGATTTAACACTAATAACAGAAACACTTAAAAGTAAGGATATATTGGGTAAGTCTTTAATTCTTGAACAACTGCCTTGGATTTATAAGCAGTATATTTGCAATGTTTGTGAGCGATAAAATAAAAGCATTAACACATAAAGTGATAATGCCTTTTTAGAGCAATAACTTAATCTTTAAAGTTATTGAATTGGAAGCCCATCCCTAAATCCGCTTCTTTTACTAAACGCATTGTTTGCTGTAAATCGTCACGCTTTTTACCTGTCACACGTAATTGATCACCTTGAATAGATACTTGTACTTTAACTTTACTGTCTTTGATCTGTTTCACTAGCTTTTTCGCCGTTGGTTGATCAACACCCACTTTAAATTTTATATTTTGAGACCAGAACTTACCTGATTGCTCATATTTATCAGGATCCATAGCTCGTGTATCTACACCACGCTTAACTAAGTTAGCGCGTAACATATCGCGTAATGCATTAATTTGCATTTCAGCTTCAGCTTCTAATTTAACTACTTCTTTGTTTAGTGTGATTGCTGCTTTTACACCACGGAAATCATAACGTGTACCTAATTCACGACTGGTATTGTCTACAGCATTTTTTACTTCTACTAAATCTATCTCTGATACGATATCAAATGAAGGCATTTTTATTCCTCAAAATACAATTAAAATAATTATGCTAAATCTACCAGAAAAGCGCTCAATCATCTATCAGTAGACTCAGTTTGTTGCTTGTAAATTCAGATTCAAATTTGCATAATGTTTTTTTGTTTATTATCTATTCGAGAAAAATATGATTCAAATTATTGGTGCTGGCGCAATCGGTTGTTTATGGGCAGCGACACTCCAAAAAAGCGGTCATTCATGCCACCTTGTATCTCGCCATAAACAATTAACAAATACCCTGCACTTTACAGATTTATCTGCGAATACCACGCAGTTCACCATATCGCATGGACATCATTTATTAGCGACTCGCTTAGCTGAACAACAAAGTGCTATCCTTGTTTGTGTGAAAGCCCCTCAGGTACTTGATGCTCTGTTATCCCAACAGCCATATATAAACAAACACCAGATAATTATCTTAATGCATAACGGCTACGGCTGCGCAGAACAAGTATTAAAGTACTTTCCTAATAACCCAATAATCTCAGCGACTACCTCCAACGGCAGTTTACTAAATGGTCCATTATCGATCACTCATACAGGTGCTGGACCGACTTATTTAGGGTACTTCAATGACCCTTCTCAACAAATACCAATACAACTAGTGAAGACACTTCAAGATACTATGGATGACGTACATTGGAGTAAGGATATTAATAGTAAGTGTTGGTTAAAATTAATTATTAATGCTGCAATTAATCCGCTTAGTGCAATTCAGCAAATAAAAAATGGACAATTACGAAGCTCGACATACACAAAGACTATTGAAAACATTATTAGTGAAAGTATTGCTGTTGCTAAGGCGGAGTCAATACACTTCCATGTACCTACTGTTCTACACACTGTGAATAAGGTCATTACTGCAACGGCTGAAAATTACTCTTCAATGAACCGGGATATTCACTATCAACGACCCACTGAAATTGAGTTTATTAATGGATACCTCATAAAAAAAGCACTACAACATCAGATTGCAGTGCCTACTTTAAGCGATTTATATCACCAAATTAAAAAGAAGGAGTGTCACTAACCAAGGTTTGTAAATACTCATCCATATGACTATCTAATTTATCTTGAAGACGCGTATTTAACATCTCTTTTTGGCGGGTTGATACTTTTACAGGCCAACGTTTACGACTGATCACTTGATCGTTTTCGGTCATTGTTAATTCATAACTGCCTCGTAACCAATACCAAGACTCGATATAAGCAGGTTGAGTTAAGTCTAAAGTCCCTACGACTTTAAAAGGTGATGAGTCAACCACTTTGATACCTAAACGCGATAAGCTTGCTGCCAATAAATTTCGTTGCGGTTCAGTCGGTGCTTCAACACTTGCCTCTATAGAGGCTAATTTTTCTCGTATCAGATATTCGATATCTTCACTTGAAACCTCAACGGGTACTCCATTGCCACTTAAATAGCTTAACTGAAGATCAGCCATTTTTCGCGTGACCTGTTTATCACGAGCCGAACGTAGCGCATTAAGCGCCGTAATTGAGTTAGGCGCACCGTCATTACTGTATTCAATTAAATTGGCCGTTGACTTATCTAACTCAATAATCGATTCCGTTAGATTTTGTGCTGCGCTAATACGATGTATCACTGCTAGCACATAATATTGCCCTAGAGGACTTAACCAACTTTCCTTAATTTCAGCACCTTGGATAGCTTGCTCTGTTTCTGTTGCAATACTACGTCTTATCGTACTAGAGCTCTCTAAGGTAACCCCTAATGCACTCTCTTTTTTGATACCTTCAGTTAACGTTCTCGATTCAGATTTAACCTTCACTGAAAAAATTTCTAATAAATTGGCAATCGCCTTTTGACTTGCTCTATCGCGTGTTGAACCCTGTCCAACGGCGGATAAGTAAATATTACTTGGATATTTCTCTGATGCATGATCAATCCATTCAGGACGTGCCACTGAATCAGATGACGAACAGCCACTGATCACAAAAGATGCCAATAACATTGGCAATATTAACCTAACGTATTTCATAACTACCTCTTATATCAAACTCTATTGTTGATAATGGAAAACATCTTTCGATAAACCTGTTGCTAAAATAACATGTTGTGCTGCTTTATCTAAATTAATTGATTGGCGGCCTTGATTAGGAAGTTCAATAACCACATTCTGAGAATCGGTTTCTAAATAACTAAACTGAATACTTGCAGGCAACATATTCCAACTTCTCACATCAGCAACTTCACTAATTAATGTTGTCATATTAACAATGGCCCCCAATAATGGGTCTCGCCTTTGTGCTTCTTGCACTAATTGGTATTTTGCTACTGCTCTGGTTGTTGTTAACAATAAAATGCTAGGATATTCCTTATCTAAATCTTCTCTAACAATACGATTAACATCTTCGATTAATCCACTATTCTTGCTCTGTTCCCCATCATTTATAGTGTTATGTCGCGAATTAGTATATCTAGGCGGATAAGTAGGTACAGAAACTCGAATAAGTTGATGGCCAGCAAAGCTAGGTACGACAATCGAGGCTTCTCTTTTATGGTCAACTACCCCATCAAAATATAAGCTAAACACTTGATGTGTTTTATTGGCCGGTAACACAACTGATGGGTACTGATTCTTGTAATATCGATATTGAACATTATTGCCCATTTTATCACTCATACGTAGCAAAGCTAATTGCAAACTAAGCGGAATTGACAGCCCTCGCTCCAACATTATTTTTTCGGCAAATCGATAACTAATAAAAGCATTGGATCGTTCATCTAGTAATTCGTAAATAATGGCGGTTAATAAATGAGTACTGGCTAATTGACCGTTTAGCGCATCACCATCAATTAAAGTTTTCATGGCAACATCGGCTTGCAGCATCTCAACTCGAGCCCCTTCAATATCATCACTAAACAGGTAACTGAGCGCAAGCATATTATGCACCATTACTCGATCTGTAGGAGAGCCACTATAACGACGAAACGTTTCATTGATTGTACCTGCAGCCAATGTTTCCGAAACCGACGTCGCTGTTAATAATTGCATCTCTTTTTTAGCTGTTTGCAAAGACTCAATAGCTGATTTTGGTTGACCTGAAATTAATTGTAAATAACCTAGATTTAAATAATATTGCGCAATGTCTGTGGTGTCAGGTTGATCTGATTGCAGCGCATTTAAAATGGTTTGTGGTGGTTGGTAAGTAAGCTCTTCAGCTAGACGGTTGCTACCATGCTGCGCAGAACAGCCGGCCAGTAAAATTAAAATAATGAAAAGAAGCTTAGGCATGAGGATTCCAAAGCATATTAGATAGACCCAGTAATAGGCCTACCTAATATCAGTAGCTTATTTACGTAATGTACTATTGGTAATCAGTTTTTTAATTTTTGTATCGCCAATCCATACCTTGCGATTATCTTTTAAACTAATTAACTCTAGGTTAACTTGGTAAAAACGCACTTGAGTCGTACCTTCAACATCAACAATGGTATTCACTTGCCCCTGCATCATAAAGTCAGCGCCGTACTCTTGGCCATTTTCTTTACGTGTTGCTTCTGATGCATTTAAATCTTGGTCTGCACGTTCATTACGAATCTCTTCTCTTCTTTGTGCATCAGCGACAAACTGAACTTCGCCTGAATTGATCAATTCACGTTCGATATTAGCGATAAACACAGCGGTATTAATATGTTCATGACTTAGATTTTTAATCTTCCCTACTATTACAGCAGGATCTTTACCGTTACTCTGTACAAACTTTGGTAACCATGCGCGCGATAGTGCATCATCTACCATCTCACGAGCAACCAATTGTGCATCGGTATCATTCCACTCACCACTTAAATCGACTTGTGCTTGCGGATCTAATCGCTCAACTGTCGATGATGAACAAGCAGATAACACTAACACTGCCGCTAACATTACCCATAAACTAGAATGTTTTTTCATCAAAAAACTCCACTTAATTATGTTGTATAAAGTTATAAACGTTTGTTTTAACTAACTAACTTGCCAATTCTTTTACCACCCAACAAATGCAAATGTATATGGTAAACTTCTTGTCCACCATCATTATTACAATTCATTATTAATCGGTAACCTGAGTCTGCAATACCTTCTTGTTTTGCTAATAACTTAGCAACAGAATACATTTTCCCAATTAAAAATTCATCTTCAACTTCAATATCATTAGCAGTTGGAATCAGCTTATTAGGAATAATTAAAATATGCACCGGTGCCTGCGGTGAAATATCACGAAAAGCAGTAATATATTCGTCTTGATACAAGGTATCTGATGGGATCTCTTTATCGATTATTTTTCTAAAAATAGTTTCTTCAGCCATTTTAAGCCCTTAATATTGTTAACTTTAAATCTACTAATGCAATCACTATATCATAACCTTCAATCACGATGAGATGCTTTACTTAATCTAATACCTATTCTCTATTAGTAGTAAAGAAACTTTGATCACTTACGCTTGTTTATATCACCACATTTATTATTTCGTTGTGCTTCTTCACTAAACAAATATTAATTGATTCCACAATTAAAATGGCGCTTTACCATCATCTTCTTGATCAATAGCAATGACATGCTCACTGCTATTCATTAATGCATCTCGCTTCAATTGTTCACGCAAATTAGTAGGTAAACCGGTAATGGTTAATGTATCAGAAGCCTCATCGTATTTGATTGATGTCCCTAAATGCTTTTGATCAAAACTAATACTCATGCCGCCGCCAGAACCGACATATTTAGTTAATTTACGAACCAGTGTTTTATCCGCTGGAAAGTTTTCTTCTAATTGATAGTCTTCACTTACAAAATCATAAAAGCTGCCTTCTAAATTGGCAGTACTTTCAAATTCTTTAGATAAATTGCTTAGGTCAATATCCTGTCCTTCTTTGATTTGATCTTTACAATAATTAAAGGTGACTTCACGAACTTCTTGTTTTTTCTCCGTTGGCATTTCTTGCTTTTCACAAAACTCTTCAACGGCTTTCATCAAACCTTGGTTTTGTGCTTTAGCATCAAAGCCTTCTTTAGCGCCCATAAAGTCCAAGAAAAAGTCAGATACTTTACGACCAACACGCCCTTTAATAAAAGAAATATAACGATTCGCTTCTGGATCTCGTTCTAATAATGTCAGGTCAATACGTGCAACCAATTGAATTTTACTTGTTTCAATATGTTGGCTAACTTGTAATTCTAAATTTTCATTAACGCTAATTGACTGATTATTTTGTAATAGAGCAACCAACAAGTAATTACTGGTTGTCCAAGTATATTTGCTAACCAACAGAATACCTTCTTCTGCAAAGTCATGATCTTTTAATTCATTTACTAAACAGGTGGCCGCTTGCTGTGAAAAACTAACAAAGTCTAGTTCGCCATTTAACTCCTCTTTTAATGCACGTTGGAACAGTTGTGATTTTTCACCTTCTTCGGCAAAGTAGGCAAACGCTTTATTTGATTTACTTTGATATGTTCGATGTAAATCCATTACAAGCTGTTCAATAGAAGCAGAGATAGGTAACTCACCTTCACGCATTTTACAATTTAAAACGCCTTCATCATTGTAATTTAAAGAGTGTAAAATAATGTTAGTAGCGGAAACATTCATAGATAAAAAACCTTGTGTAGAACCTGAGAGCTGAATTATTAAATTATACACGTCACTTGATATCTTGAAACAATAAAAATTTGCTTAATTATCCGACTAATACCGCAAAAAGCATTCGTTAAGTGATTGGTATAATAATACGAGTACTGTATTATTAGCGCATTACTATTCCTTATATTAGAAGTTTATTATGCCAATACAATCAAAGTACTCTAGCCAAAAAATTGAAAACATCTTAGATCAAGTAATGGAGGTTTTACATGAAAACGATGTCTCTGTTGATTTAAGCCTAATGATATTAGGCAATAGTATTACGCATATTATTAATAGCCAAGTACCTACCGCACAACGTAAAACTATCAACGACAAATTCGTTAAAGCACTGAGTGCTTCTATCAACACAAAAGATAAATAATCAAAATGGTTGAAACAGGTAATAAATTCCACGATAACGTAGGTAAACGAGTTGCTTGGGCACATTGGTTTACATTTTTTAACATTGTTGCGCTTTCATTAATTAGCCTACGTTACATTGTCTATTCGGGATTAGCGAACACAATACCGGGTATCGCTTATCAATTTATAAGTTTAATCGGTCACTTCAGCTTCCTATCTGCTGTGGTCTTTATCCTTGTGATATTCCCACTCGCTTTCTTGATACGCAATAATTTATTATATCGAATCTTTTCGATTTTCCTGGCCACCATTGCAATTACTTTTTTAATTGTAGATACACAAATTTTCCGTTTATATGACTTCCATTTAAACCCTTTAATCTGGCAATTCTTACAAAAGCCAGAACAAGTGGAAGCTATCTACTCGATTAATTTACATTATATCTCGATACCCATTACTTTTTGTTTGCAGATGTTTTTTTCTTATATCCTGTGGCGTAAGGTAAGGAACTTGCAAGCGAAGCATATCGGTAAACCGATCGCTATTGTCTTATTTTTATGCTTTATATCAAGCCACTTGATCTTTGTGTGGGCTGATGCAACGCAGTACCGAGATATTACTAACCAAAAATCTATTTACCCGCTTTCATACCCAATGACCGCAAGAACCTTCCTAAAAAGACAAGGTTGGTTGACTGAAGATAGCCTTCAAAAAGCCACATTTGGCGCGGTTAGTGAGAACAATAAAGAATTAAATTATCCTTTAGCACCGTTAACCTATGCACCGGCAACAGCGGATCAAAATAAGAATATTCTGATTATTAACGTAGAAGCATTACGCGCAGATATGTTAAATACCGACAATATGCCGTACTTACAATCATTAAGTGCAGAAGGCCTTAACTTTAAAAATCATTTCAGTGGCGCAAATAATAGTCGACAAGGTGTTTTCAGCTTGTTCTATGGTTTACCAAATAGCTACTGGGGCATCATTACTGATAATCATATTTCACCTGTATTGATGGACAAAATAGCTGAAAACCATGCCATTGGATTGTTTTCAAGTATTGGGATGATCCACCCAGAATTTTTACAAAGTAGCTTTAGTCAGCTTAAAAATATAGACAATGTTTATTACGCAAAATCGCAAAATAATAGTCAAGTATTACAACAGTGGTCGCAATGGCTAAGCTCTTCCAAAGCACCTGAACCTTGGTTTAGCTATGTCTATTTAGAACAAAGAAATGCTTTGTTATTTTCACAAAATAACCAAGCATCAATACCACAACAAGCTGAATACTTAACCCTATATCAAAATCAGGTTCGTGAGATTGATCAGCAAATTGAAAAGCTGGTTAATACACTAAAACAGCAAAAAGAATATCAAGATACGATTATCGTGATCACAGGGACACATGGGCAGTCCTTTAAAGGCCAAAGTACTAACAATCACCTAATCAGTGAAGCCAATGTACCTTTAATTATCATTTGGCCAGGTAAAGCACCTAAAGAGATCTTTAGAATGACAAGTCATTTAGACTTTACAGCAACGCTTATGGAAGAGGTATTCGGTGTCGAGAATCCAAGTAATCAATATAGCAGTGGACAATCACTCTTTAATGATACAGAGCGAGAATATGTATTATCAGGGGATTTAGATAACTATGTTATCTATGAGAACCGTAAAATCACTCAATTCTCAGGTAACGGCAACATTGACAGTATTGATTGGCAGGGTAACCATATTGAGCAAGACCCTCATAATGATAAGTTCAATATCACTCTATTCATTGATGTACTATCGAAATTACGCCGTTTTAACTAAATAATATTGACGTAAAAAACATCACTTGTGCTTTACGTCAATAAGTAACTGAACGACCGTTATCGTGATAACGTAGCAATAAATGACTATTACAATCAACCACAGCGCTTAATATTCAGTTTATTAATAGCAATATAAAGGAACTAAAACATGAGCTTTTTGGCTTCGATTAAATCACTCTTCTCAAGTAGTGAAAGTACAACAACAGCTCCAGAAGTCGCTGAGCAAAGTATTGAATATAAAGATTTCACTATTACACCGACACCAATCAAAGAAGGCGGGCAATACCGTCTCTCGTCACTTATTACAAAAGGTAGCGATGACTTAATGCAATCGCATACCTTTATTCGCTCTGACGTAGTGGCAAGTCGAGATGACTGTATAGAAATGACCATTAGAAAAGCAAAAATTGCAATCGACCAAATGGGTGACAATTTATTTAATTAAGACTCAGATGCGTATGCGCAATATTGATATACGCACGGCAAGCTTACTTATCACGCTTTAAGTAAGCCATTTAAGGGTAAGTTAAACAATCATTAAAATGATTTTAACGAGCGCAAGAATAAACCTAATCCACCGATAGCCAGCACTAAGATAACAATTAAATCAAAAGATGACATCGCGTGAATACCAAACCTAATACTTGATATCACACCAAAGATTAATGCCACAATCGAACCTAAAAATAATAGCCAGCCTAAAATATTCTTCGCATTATAAAAAATCAGACCGATCCCCAAAATGAGTGGGATCATTAATGTCCCGCCAGTGATACCAAGGCCACCTAATTGTTCAATACGATATAATCGTGAACTGAAACCAAAATTAGTTGTGACGGTAATAGCATTCAGTAACATGTAAAAGCCACCACACATCATGATTACGCCAATAAAGAAACGCCCTACTCCACCCGAACTGCCACCAGCACCATTCATTTTAGTCCCTTACTAGTTATTTAATGAGTGTCATCTTCTCACGAGTTCTGGTAATGACGCGAATTTAAACGACTATTTTTTTAATTCGTCAAATAAATCCAAATATCTTATTTCTAAGAAATCCAGATTATTAATCTCAAAATTAATATACTTCTCAGATTTAGCAGCAGGCTTCCCATAGACAAAAACAAATGCCCTTTTATCCTTTAATGCTGAGACGGTTTGCAACCTTTTTAGTAAAAGGTTTTTCATCGGGTAAGCATCAATTGCTTGTTGAGAAATAAATAAGGAAGGCTTAATCATATTCCCTTGTGTTGTCAATGGCTCCTTAAAAGTCACTTTATAACACTGGATATCTGCTAAATAATTTATAAATGCGACACCCCAATAAATTAAACCAGTATTCGGTAACTTCTCCAAAGGCTGCTTAAATACCCCCTTAAATAATGCTTGGTAAGTTATTGCCTGCTTAGCAATATTAATCGAATTATTCCCTAGGCTATCCTCTTTTCTGTAACGTAAATATTGATTAACTATGGAGCGAACCGAGTAATAATAAGCACTTCTGTTAATACTTGTATTGTTTGTCTGCTTGGTAGAGGTTGTATTATCAAACACTTTTTCTTTGTGGTTAAGCTTCGATATGGTTTTTTGTGTCAGTTGTTTTTCTGGCCGAGTTAAACAAAAAACATCAGGCGCTACTTCTCTATCTTGGTTTTCACCTGTAAGTTCTTTAGTAGAATTGCCACTTACTACCTCGCAATCCTTTGCATGCCTGTACCCTCTAAAGTGAGGTATTTGCAGCATATTTTGCTTTTCGCTATCTAAATTAATACAAGTAACTTTAGCTGAACAAACATCACTGGGACATTGAAAATCGGATTTATTTTTGATCACACCAGCCCAAAATAACTCATAGGCTAGCTCGGCATTAATGACTTCTTGATATTCGTTACTATAGGCCTTTTCTAATGCCATTTAACTTCCCTTTGATAAGTGACTGGCTTGGATCTGTTTTTTAAGATAAATACGGTATGACAAGGCAAGTAATAAGCAAGTGCTAGCTGGAAAAATTAACGTCCAAAATAGAAAATATTGATACAGCCAAGCACCAAAAACACCACCAAAAATAAAACCAAATATAATAATAACAAACAATTGTGCTTTTCTTTTATCTAAAGGCTCGCCTCTAAAAAAAGAGCCTATCATTAAGCCTAAATCAGTAAAGATACCGGTAACATGCGTCGTTCTTATGACTGCACCACTATACCTTGTGGCTAACGCATTTTGTAAACCGCAAGCACCAGAAGCAAAAAAATGGCCATAAAAAGACCCTTGCGATAAAAACATAATCGCAGCAAATAACAGCGCTGCCTCTAGAAATAAAGTAGTATCGTAATGTTTTCCTAAGCGTAATGTCTCACCATGTAACAAAAAACCAGCGACACAGGAGCCCAGTAAAAAAGAAAACAAAATACCAAAAAGGTGAAAACTTGTTTGCAAAGGAAGATTAATAAAACTAGACCCTAATAAAGTGGCGGTACCTGATAAATGTGAAACTGATTGATGCTCAAAACCCAATAAGCCAACCGCATTAACCGTCCCAGCAATTAACGACAAGACAAATGCACCAAACTCAACCCACTTAGGTAATCTAGAAACCACTTTATGATCCTTAAAAGTGAAACAGAAAGACTGTAGCTTAGCAGATAAAACAAGTTATTTGTTTGATCTTAAACGCGCTATTTTATTATTCACCCTATTCTCAATAGAAAGGAATTTAAGTTTTTATCTATAAAAAAGCCCCATTGAATAACAATATCAACAGGGCTAATTATCTTAAGTGGAGATTTACAGTTGTGATCTCATCGCACCTAGTACCTGTTTACGGGTAATTAACCCAACATAAATACTATCCTCATCCAATACCGGATACATTTTAGGTTTCTCATGAATCATTTTTTGGGCCAAGTCCATAATACTTAGCGTAGAGTGGATAGTAACCGGTTTATCGGACATCACATCTTCAACTAACGCAGAGTGATCGCTGTAATAACTTGCCTCCATTAACTTAGCCATACAATCTTGCTCTGATAACCACCCTACAACTTTGCCTTCCTCATCCACCACTGGCCCGCCAATTAAATTTGTATTGAGTAATTTATCAACGGCGACTTGGAGATTCATCTCTTTAGTAAAAGCAATCATCTTACCCGACATAAATTCTTTAACTTGTAAATTATTCAGCATTTAATACTCCTTTTTTACATTGCCATTCCCTTTGCCGAGTTACCAACTTAGTCCCTATTTAAAACAAAGTCGATAGTTCAAATATTATAATGTGATAAACTAATTCTTTTTAGTGATCAATATTTAAAGGGTTATCGATATGGCTTCATTACAAGAGCAATTAATGAATTCAGGCTTAATCAATAAGCAAAAAGCAAAACAAGCACAAACAGAAAAACGCCGTCAAGCCAAACAAAAAAAGAAAAAAGGCAGCAAAGTTGTCTCTGATGTGCAAATCGCAATACAAGAAAAAACGCAGTTACAAAAACAAAAAGACCTAGAAAATAATCAACAGACACAACAAGAGTTAGCCCTTAGAGCCGCTCACGGCAAATTGATACAAATGATTGCCCAACATTGTGAAAAAGATTATCAAGGTGAGCTTGATTACCACTTTACCTACGATAACAAAGTCAAAAGAATCGCTGTCACACCGGCTATTCAACAAGGTTTGATTAAAGGCCTTTATGCTATTTGTGTATTAAATGAAGAGTTTTATTTGATTAACAAAGAAGCGGCTCAAAAATTACGTGATATTGACCCGTCAGTGCTGGTTGCATTACACGATCAGACGGCTAATGTTGAAGAAACAGAAGAGGATGACCCGTACGCAGAATTTGCGGTTCCAGATGATCTCATGTGGTAATGATAAATAAAGAGGCGAGCTGATTCACTTAGTATAAATTTCTATGCTTAAGAAGGATGCCGCCATCATTACACAGAGTTTGCAATACCAGATGATCTCATGCAGTAATAATAAAAAGACACGCTGATTAACCATTCAATTTTCTTTTAAGCGGTTGGTTTAGCATGAATTTTTATGATTAAAGAGGATGCTGCCATCATTACACAGAGTTTGCAATACCAGATGATCTCATGTGGTAATGATAAAAAGCCGACTGATTAACTGTTCAATTTTCTTTTAAGTGGTTGGTTTAGTATGAATTTTTATGATTAAAGAGGATGCCGCCATCATTACACAGAGTTTGCAATACCAGATGCTCTCATGTGGTAATAATAAAAAAGCGGACTGATTAACTGTTCAGCCCGCTCTCTATCAAAATCGAATTAACTTAAACATTTAAAGAAGCCGTTAATAAGCACAACGCACCTTCTAAATCGAGGTTGTTTAGTGCAACAGAAGCCTTCTCTTGAACAATTGGCTTAGCATGAATTGCAATGCCTAAAGAAGAAGCCGCCATCATTACCAAATCGTTTGCACCATCACCAATCGCTACCGTTTGTGATAATGGAATATCGTAAGTTGTTGCCAATGTTTTTAATGTACGCGCCTTGACATCAGCATTAACTATTTCGCCTGTCACATTTCCTGTTAATGTATTATCAACAATTTCTAAGGTATTAGCATACGCCGCATCAAAGCCGTGATCTTCTTTTAAACGGTTCGCAAAGTAAGTAAACCCACCTGAAGCAATTGCAACTTTCCAATTAGCCGCTTTTAAACCCGCAATTAATGCAATAAGCCCCGGCATCAATGGCATGTTGTCAGCTACTTCTTTAATTACTGATTCTGGCGCATTAGCTAACTTACCAACACGAGTACGTAAACTCTCATTAAAGTCTAATTCACCACGCATTGCAGCAGCTGTCACAGCAGAAACTTGATCACCCACACCGTATAAACGTGCAATCTCATCAATGCACTCAATTTGAATTGTCGTTGAATCCATATCCATCAACACCAACCCTGGTTTTGCAAAGTCAGGCAATTTATCGACTAGCGCAAAATCACAGTCCTGCTCTTTTGCATATAATGTAATCTGATCAATTAATGTCATTTTAAGTGAAGATAATGAAAAACGTATAAAAGAAACACCTTCGACCTCACCCAGGTTAGATAGTTTAACTTGCTTAACTTGCTGTTTAGTAAGCACTTCCTGTAGAGTGTTCAAACAATGTGTATCTATACTTTTTCCCATAAGCACCAGTTCAGACTGTGCAGTAAAGATCTGTTCAGGTAAATCATTGATTAAAAATAAAGCTTGTTGTGCATCTAATTTAGTTTGTAAATCTTGCTTCCATTGCAAAATTGAAAGAGGATTTGTAGGGATGTGAAGTGTTATCGTCTTTTCCACTGTATTATACCTATGGGTTAATTGCGGGTAGAGGTGTGTAATATAAACCATTAAAAATTATGACTCACAAGATAACGATTGCTAATTTATAATGCAAGCAACAGATACAATAACTAAAGGTTTAAATGAATGATAAAAAAGATATTTCGGTTAAAGCGACTGTTAAAGGTTATTATCATCTGCCTCATTACAATCGTGATCGCCAGTCAACTAATAAGATTACAAAGTGCATCAGTTACTGTTCGTAATCAACAAACAGAACAATTCTCACAATCACTAACCAAAGCGATTGCTGCTAATGCAGCACATTTTTTATCGGAAAATAAGCTAGATCAACTACAAGAAATGATTGGCGATTTAAAAAATGACAGCATGGTACGTGACGTCACTATCTACAACACATTAGGTGAAACTGTTGCACAATCAAAAAACAGTATTCCATTACCTGAGTTATTAAACTTATCCGAAGATGATCAGGCCATTCAAGAAATAACTATCCGCCCTTACGTCGAAGAATTACGCTATGAAGATAAAAAAATTGGTTATATTCGACTTTCTTTAGAGCAAGATAAACTTTTGGCATTAATTAATAATTATCAAGAGCATAGCTTTAATACCCTGATCTTAATTTCCATCCTAATTTTTATTACAGGTTTATTAGTGATGAGTATTTTCCATCAAAAATGCACCAGTATTAGTAAAACTATCACAGGTTTTTTCCAAAAAAACAAAAGCACTACCGAAGCGGAGCAAGAATAAAATCATAAATTGTGCGATAAATGAGCGCCCGCGCTCTTTAGCGCACAAAAAAACATCAAACAAAACAATATTCTAAAAGTTCTATTGACACTCACGAAGAGATACAGCAAAATCACTTTGCTTTCAACAGCTTCTATATAAGCTCGCTTAACTCAGTTGGTAGAGTGCCGCCATGACATGGCGTAGGTCACTGGTTCAAGTCCAGTAGCGAGCACCACATTTTAGTTTATACTTTTCATTATATCCATACTCTCTTAAAGTCCATGATTTAGCACATTCAGCTTTATAACATTCTTTTAAGTTTTTGTATTAACTCATTGTAAAACCCAATTTTCCTAATATGGACACCCACTACTTTCCTTGATAGCTCTCAAAAGAACTCTTCTATAAATATCAAATGTGGATATCAAATGTGGACACCCAATAATTATCTTTATAAAAATGATTTTTTATCAGTTTAAACTCTAACTCAGTACGCTTATGTAACTAATAAGCTGAATAACAACCTATTCTAATATGCAAAGGGTAACCTACTTCTCAATTTAGCTTCATAGACCACAACATACTAATTTTTAATGGTATTGTCCGATAGAACATATACCAAACATCATTAAGTTTATTAATACACACTGAGGGCTTATGAATATAATAAAGAAAGCGTGGACACATTATTGTAATTGGCTAGATGGGATGGGCTTAACTCCTGAAAATCAACGCTGTTGTATACCACTTGATGAGCGAGCACAAAAAGCAATTAAGAAAAGTTAGAAACAACGAAAAAGCATGTTATTCAGGCATACAAAAGATTAGCAAATGCTAATAGATAAAAATTAATAATAGCTATAACTGAATAGTAATTAATGCAGTCGTGGCAATTGGTTTTTACTTGCAATCCATTTTTTACCCGTATGACTTGCGAATAAAGCTAACTCCTCTAAAGAGCCCACTGCTCCTTGGTAATCTTTCCCAAATCTACTTGCCAAAGATAACCAAGTATCACTATCCAAATTCAAGACATTGAGTAACCTAGGATGTGCGCTCGGAATCAGACCTCTTTTGTCTTCACGTAAAATGCGACCGCTCCAGTCAACTAATTCAAGATAATCAATAAATGAAAAAGGGATACCATGTTGGTTAACTTCATGCTCCTTATCCAAAAAAGCAAAAAGTGGCTTTTTAGTAAAATAATATCGATCTGATTTTTCACCTGTATGCGCAATACCATGGATCCGTTCATAAACAGAGGTATACTCAGAAGATTCTACACTTTCGCTCATTTTTGCTCGAATTGGATTTAAATCAACGTACGCCATACAAGTTAACAAGGCTTCCTCATCTAATAGCGCTTGTGACTTAAAGCGCCCTTCCCAAAATCGACCAAAACACTCGTCTTCTTTATTTGCTTTACGTGCAATAAACTCATTCAAACAACGCATAAACCAAGAGATATCGACAAGCCTATCTCGCCATCGATTAACAATTTCCAGTGCCATTTTATTTTCAGCTACAGAGATGCTTTGCTGACTTAGCCACCGTTCGACTAATATTGGTACCGAATATAGACGACGCCATCGTTCGCAAACAGCTTTATTAGATAATAAGCTGTTTTCATGTTCATTCACATGCAAAACGATGTGATAGTGGTTTGACAATACTGCATATGCACAAATATCAAGATTGAACACTGATGCAAGATAATGCATTCTTTCAATGACCCATTGCCTTCGATGTGCAAATGATCTCCCAGTATATTTATCTTCTCCACACAAAAAAGCACGACGAACACAACGAGAAATACAATGATAGTAAGGGGTATCATTCAACGAAACTTGTGATTGGCGAGATTGAGTCATATAAACTACCTCCAAATGCTAATAAGTCAGCATATATAAAGGTAGTGTATAGTTGAAAACTAGTCAAAGTTGATGGATGTCCAACAATTGTTTCCAACAATTGATTTTGAAGCTTTCGGACAAGTGATTTCTTTAAGGTGTTTACAGACGATATATGGTTACCGCGTAGAGTATTGCACAACCTAGTAACATTAATAACACAACCGGTTTCCCACGCTGCAAAAACGAAGGTAAACAGCTTGCTTTAACAATATAGATTGAAGTTAATACCATTAAAAGACCAGAGCAAAAGGCTGCTATCCCCCAGAACTCTTGAAAATGTTGGCTTGCGTACCAAAATATATTCCATAAACCCGCCATAAGTAAAAGACCTCCAATACTCATCCTAATAAATCGAGGACATACTTTTTTCATTGGCGGCACAGCAACAATTAAACCTGCGAACATACACGCAGTCACAACACTTCCCATTGGTATCATATTATCAACTTCACTTGAGATTATTTAAGTCACATTATATTTAACCTTAATAGGAAAACAATCGTTCAATTCAATATTAACAATGTATTAAGTTAACCTTTAGGATATATCTGACAATAATTTTTTTACTGCATAAATTAACAGATGGGATTTTTGGGTGTCCTAGAATTAGTTTCCTAGAATTAGTTGACCACTACACTCCAAGAAAGCATTCCACCTAAAAAGAAAACTTATGGGTGCTGAAATGGTCACTCCACCAAGGCATCGCAATGTGCCAAGATTAGATA